>DASQIQ010000043.1:0-4070 GCA_035631495.1 Micropepsaceae bacterium | reverse complement strand
CGTCGCCATCGATGCGATGGATTTGGATGGGATTGTCCGCTTCGCCAAGGAGAAGCAAATCGATTTCGTCGTGATCGGGCCCGAAGCACCGCTGACCGCGGGCCTTGCGGACCGTTTGGAAACGGCCGGGATAAAAGCGCTTGGCCCATCTGCGGCGGGTGCACGGTTGGAGGCCTCGAAGGGTTTTGTAAAGGACCTTTGCGCCGAACACGGCATCCCGACCGCCGCCTATAGACGTTGCAGCGACGCGGCGGCGGCCAGGGCTTTCGCCGCGAGCTTGGGCTTTCCTGTCGTGGTCAAAGCCGACGGCCTCGCACAGGGCAAAGGCGTCGTTATTGCGGATACGCGCGAAGCTGCCGATGCTGCCATCGATTCCATGTTCGCGGGCGCCTTTGGCGATGCCGGCAAGCAAATCGTCATCGAAGAATTTCTCGACGGCGAAGAGGCGAGCTTCTTCGCACTAACGGATGGCACCCATGTCCTCGCGCTGGCGAGTGCGCAAGATCACAAGCGCGCCTTCGACGGCGATGAGGGGCCCAACACCGGCGGGATGGGCGCCTATTCCCCCGCGCCCGTGCTTACGCCGGACATCGAACGCCAAGTCATAGCGCGCATCGTGCAGCCGACCGTAGACGCCATGCGCGCGCGTGGCACGCTCTATCGGGGTGTGCTCTATGCCGGACTGATGATCAAAGACGGCGAGCCCAAGCTGATCGAATATAATTGCCGCTTCGGCGATCCCGAATGTCAGGTGCTTGTGCCGCGGCTGAAATCGGATCTCCTCTCCGCGCTGATCGCCGCACGCGACGGCGTGCTGGGCACATTCGATTTGCGCTGGCGCAACGATGCGGCGCTTACGGTGGTGATGGCGGCGAAAGGCTATCCGGGTGCCTATGAGAAAGGCAGCGAAATTCGCGGTCTCTCAGAAGCCGCTCGTGTCGAGGGCGTCGAAATCTTTCACGCCGGAACCATGGCGCGAGAGGGCCGCATGTTCGCCAATGGCGGGCGCGTGCTGAACATCTGCGCGCTTGGGCGCGACGTGCGCGAGGCCCAGGCGCGCGCCTACGAAGCGGTGCGCCGTATCGACTGGCCGGGTGGCTTCTACCGTCACGACATAGGCTGGCGGGCCATCGCGCGCGAAGAGGCGAAGCGATAGGGATGCTGCTCGCGCTTGCCGTTATTTTCTTTGTTCTCGGGTTCTCATGTCTGCGGATCGACAGGGGCGCCGCGCAATATTGCCGCGAACAATTGCAGCGGCCCCTCTGGCAATTCGCCTTGCGCATCACCGATTGGGCCAAGGGCCTTCCCTGGATCATCGCCGCGCTGCTGTTCTACATCGGGGTCCAAGCCATCATGGCGTGGAGCGGCGAGACGGAAGTGTTGCGCGAAATCTCGGATTATTCGCTCGCTTTGCTGGTGAGCGTCGTGGCCGCGAGCGTCCTTCTGCACAGCATCAAACTTGTCCTCGGGCGACGCCGGCCTCGCGATGATTTCGAACATGGGCTGTATGGCTTCCGTTATTTCACCTGGCAGTTGCAATATGATTCCTTTCCCTCCGGCCATTCGATGACGATCTTCTGCGTCGCCGTGGTGTTTTGCGCCATCGCGCCCATGATGACGCCAGTATGGTTGGCGCTGGCGACAGGACTCGCGCTGACCCGCGCGATGCTGACGGCGCATTTCTTCTCCGATGTGCTGGTTGGCGCGGGCATCGGTCTCTTCGTCGCGCGCGAAACATTTCTGCTCGGCTTTGCGCAACTGGCCCCGGGTTGGTTCTAGGACCTCAACGCCGTAAGAAACATTTGTCATTCCCGGCCGAGCGGCGGTATGCCGCGAGGGGAAGGGAATCTATTTCCTGAAATTTGAGTTCCTTCTTCACCGTATGGATGCCCTTCACCTCGCGCTTGGCGCTCGCCGGGCATGACAAAATTGATTCAACACTCTTCATCACTCATCGCCGGGCTTGGAAGAAATCCTTGAGCAATCGCCCTGCCGCGTCCGAGTCACCGGCGCGTTCGACCAGTGGGCGGTGATGACAGGTGGCTTGCGCGAAGAAACGCGGGCCGTGCTCGATGGCACCGCCCTTGGGGTCGGCGGCCGCGTAAACCAGCCGCGCCACACGCGCGAGACTCATGGCGCCCGCACACATGGCGCAGGGTTCCAAACTCACATACAGCGTCGTCCCGATCAGTCTCTCATTGCCGAGGCGCGCTGCGCCCGCCCGCAGCACCAGCATCTCGGCATGGGCCGTGGGATCACGCTGGCCCACGATGCGGTTCCCGTCCTTGGCGAGCACCTCGCCCTCGGCCGAGACCAGCACCGCGCCGATGGGGACTTCGCCCCTTGAGCCCGCCGCTTGGCCTTGCGCCAAAGCGAGGTGCATAAAATCTTCGTCTTGCTCTTTCATCTCGCTCACGATAGCCCAAACTATGAGCAAAAGCGCCGAAGCAACCGAACCCAAGATCGGCGAGCGCATCGCCAAGGTGATCGCGCGCGCCGGCATCTGTTCGCGCCGTGACGCCGAGAAGCTGATCGCCGAGGGCCGCGTCGCGCTTGGCGGCGAAAAAATCACCAGCCCGGCGCTGAACGTGGCGCCCGATGCGCTGATCACCGTGGACGGCAAACCGATCCCAGGCGCCGGCCCGGCCAAATTGTGGCGCTACCACAAGCCGGCGGGCCTGGTGACCTCCCATCGCGATCCGGAGGGGCGGCCCACCGTGTTCGCGCAGTTGCCACGTTCCCTTCCGCGCGCGATCTCCGTCGGACGGTTGGACATCAATTCGGAAGGCCTGCTGCTCCTGACCAATGATGGCGAGCTGGCGCGCACGCTGGAACTTCCCGCCCAGGGTTGGATAAGGCGCTATCGCGTCCGCCTGTTCGGGAAGGTGACGCAGGCCGATCTCGACCGTTTGGCCAAAGGCGTGACCCTCGACGGCGTGCGCTACGGTCCGGTCACGGCGGAGCTGGAGCGCACCAAGGGCCACAATGCCTGGGCGATGATCAGCCTCAAGGAAGGCAAGAACCGCGAGGTCAAGCGCCTGATGGAGCATCTGGGGCTGAAAGTCTCGCGGCTGATCCGGGTCAGTTTCGGGCCGTTTCATCTGGGTCACCTGCCGGAAGGCGCGGTGGAGGAGATCCCCGGCAAGGTGTGGCGCGAGCAATTGGGCATCGCGAAAGAAAAGAAAAAAACCTCACCCTTAAAAAAGGGTCGAAGCAGCACAACCGCTTCAGGAAGGGATGATTGAACTCACTCTCCCAGCGCGCGGGTCGCGGTTTGGTAGGATCAACAGCGCCATCCGTTTTGGAATATGTCGAATCGCTGTCCGACACAGTGTGACGCCCGCCGACCGCGACAACACCTGATTGATCTTGCTCAAGGTCCACCTTCTGCCCCTCCGCTAGGCTTACCAACGGCCATGGCGAGCGACGCGCATGCTCGTCCTGCATGGCAAACCCGACGAAGGGAACCTCGGATGCCCATCACTTGCGGACACGTCGCTTCGGGCTTCGAAGGCGTACGCGACGCGTTCGAGCGCAACTTCGTCGAGCGAGGGGAAATTGGCGCCGCCGTGGCGGCCTACTGGCGCGGCGAAAAGGTCACGAGCCCGGCGCTGAACGTGGCGCCCGATGCCCTGATCACTGTGGACGGCAAACCGATCCCAGGCGCCGGCCCGGCCAAATTGTGGCGCTATCACAAGCCGGCGGGCCTGGTGACGTCCCATCGCGATCCGGAGGGGCGGCCCACCGTGTTCGCGCAATTGCCGCGTTCTCTTCCGCGCGCGATTTCCGTCGGACGGTTGGACATCAACTCGGAAGGCTTGCTGCTCCTGACCAATGACGGCGAACTGGCGCGCACACTGGAGCTTCCCGCCCAGGGTTGGATAAGGCGCTATCGTGTGCGTCTGTTCGGGAAGGTGACGCAGGCCGATCTCGACCGTTTGGCTAAGGGCGTGACCCTCGACGGCGTGCGCTATGGTCCGGTCACGGCGGAGCTGGAGCGCACCAAGGGCCACAATGCCTGGGCGATGATCAGCCTCAAGGAAGGCAAGAACCGCGAGGTCAAACGCCTG
>DASQIQ010000042.1:0-5312 GCA_035631495.1 Micropepsaceae bacterium | reverse complement strand
AGCAAACTTCCTTCGTCGAGAAGGGCGGCTGGGCGACGCTGCCCGGCAGCGACGTGGCCACCTCGTCGGTGGCGCGAGCCTGCGCCGATATGCTCGGCGATCTCAAGTGAGCTCGCGCGGGTCGGCACTGGCTGCCTAGTTTGACGACAGATTCGATCACTCGGCCACGCGGTGCCCGGCGCTCGAAATCGCACGCCCGGCGTGCCCGGATAGAGCCGGAAACTGATTGCGTCGAGAATGAGCGCATGTATGTCAGAATATCATTCCGGTCGCCCTATTGATCTTCGTCGCCAGGGACAATTTCAACATGCCCTCCACTGTCAATCTCTACCAGATCGGCGTCTGATTCTGCGTGGGCTTCTTCACGAGCGCAGCTGGGCGATCACCGCGTGGCTTGTCGGGCGAATCTTCTCTCATGTCTGAATCGTGCCTTCGCCGCCGGGCAATCTCCTCCGGTCGTCCCTATATGAAAGCTGTACGGCAAATCCACAGCGCCTTGTCACGCGAACGAGTTTCGACATGATTCCGACCTTCACCGCCGGCTTCGTAGGCTCGATCAAAAGGGTGCTTGTGGAGGCGTCGAAGGGAATTGCCAGTTCGCATCATGTCCACAATGTGCAGGCCGGGATCGCGAATGTCCTTTCCCTCCTCCAGCACGATGACGAGATCAACGCGGCAGCCGACCGACTCAGCCAGACCGCGGCCGACTATCTCAATCGCCACGGCATTGCCTCAACGACAACGATCGAACAGGAGAAGCGAGCGGACATCGACCGTTTCGATGCCGCTCAGGATTCGCTGGCCGCCTTCTGCGCCTCGCTGGAGCGTGGTCGACCCAACTCTCGCGTTCGAACGCTCGGATTGCGCTGATTCCACATAACAGCGTCGTGTCCTTTGGAAGTGATCAATCTTATACAGACCCGCGTTGACCGATTGGCGCATTCGCGTTGCGCGCTCGGTTCTTGCACCTGGAAAATATGAAGCACAACCTGAAGCTCTTGGCTGAACGGACCGATCCGGCGCTGCCTGAATCCGGAATGAAAGCCAGGCGCGCGACGGTTACGCGTGTGCGCAGGTATGCCGAGCTTGCGCGAGCCGACGAGCCGGCGCTTGAGAACTTTTGGTATATCGACAGCTTGAAGGACTTGAAGGACCTGACTGCCGGCGCTCGGCCATGCGGAACGGTGCTCGTCCACAACCGCGTCCAGCACACTGCCAGCGCCAACCCGTTCGGGGCGCACGGGTTTCGCGCGTGGGTCACTCGCCCCACCCCGCATTTCGTCGCGTGCTCGTGCCGCTGGCAGCCACAATTGGGCGCGCATTACCGCGTGGCGTCTATCCTAGTCTGATGGAGCCCCAGGGGCTCTAACGCAACGGTGAGAGAGGGCGGATTCGGTCGTGCCGATCGGGAGCCCCGCATCCAGCCCCGACATCGGCGCACGGGTTTCGTCTCTCTCTAATGCTCACGACATGCCCGGCGTGCCAAGAGAGAGCCGGGAGCTGATCGCGTCGAGAATGAGCGCGTGTGCGCGATCGACAATGTCCTCGAGTGAGGGGGTTCGAGCGAACATGGCAGTCGCGCGGGCGAGAATCTCGCTGCGAGTCGGCAAATGCGAGGCGTGCATGCTCGCAAGCACGTCGGCCGCGCGTTGTTGGGTCGAGGCAAGCCGGTCGTGCAGCTCTTGCAGCGCGGACAGCCGCGAAGACTCCAGCGCCGATCGAATAGTCGCGGCAATGTGTTCCGGGTTAAAGCTCGCGGCGAGCTGCGCGGCCGCGCGCCCGATCACGCGCGAACCGAGCCGGTACTCGTTGCGCAGCACCGGCTCTGGCGGCATCTTCAGGTCCCAGATAAGCCCTGCCCACGACAACATCTTCAAGATGTAGAACGTCGCGTCGATCTCCCAGCGCCTGAACCCCTGTCGAACGCTACTTTGGTAGGCATGATGGTTGTTGTGCCAGCCCTCGCCCATTGTGAAGAGCGCCAGCAGCCAATTGTTGCGGGAATCGTCTCCGGTGACATAGCGCTTGCGGCCGCGCACGTGGGCAAGCGAGTTGATGCAGAAGGTGGCGTGATAGACCACCACGGTGCTCCAGAAAAACCCTACCACCAGCACGGACCATCCGCCGATCAGGAAGCAGAGCACGCCAAGTCCGACGGCGGGAATGAGCTCGTACCTGTGAAGCCACATCAGCTCCGGGTACCGCGCAAGATCGGCGACTTTCACAAAGTCCGTCCGGTGATGGCGCCGGGCAAAAATCCATCCCAGGTGGCTGTAGATAAATCCTTTGTGCCGGGGCGAATGTACGTCGCGTTCGGTGTCGGAGTGCAAATGATGGTGCCGATGCTTCGCCGCCCACCACAGGACGCTCTTCTGCGCCGTGCTTTGCGACAAGACCGCGAGCGCGAATTGAAACGCCCGGCTGGTTGCGTAGGTGCGATGCGAAAAGTAGCGATGATAGCCCGCGCCGATCGCGAAGATTCGTACCCAGTAGAGGCCGACGCCGACCGCGACGGCCTGCCAGGTAATCCCGGTCCATATCGCCGCGATGCAGACCAAATGCACCACCACGAAAGGAATCGCCGCCGGATAGACGATGTCGTCGTGGCCGTCGTGGGCTGCAGGCGTTGGATCGCTACCGTCGACCGAAGGCGTATCCGTTGCCCGCCCTGCACCCTGCCGCGCGTCGATCTTGTCGTCCATGTCTTTTTCTCGATGTCCTTTCGTCGAGGCGGCCGGCACGCGCTGGTAACCGCTTGCCCGCGCAAGCGGCTTTCGCGGCTCGATTGAGGCGCGTACGCCGACCGGCCGGACTGAATTGCACGATTTCGAACCTCGTAAACCCTACGGGCCGCTTAGCGACTGCATGTCGATTTTATTGGGCGACGAAGCGTTCCGCTGGTCAAAATTACTCACTTCATGGAATTCTGTTCGGCCGATCCCGCACCCCAGCACCCTATGGAACAAATCCGTTCTTTCCGCGCTTCTTAGACCCGCACGGCCGCCGCATTTGGAAGTTTGTTAGGATGGCTTGCCCGAATTATTTTAGGCGACGCGGCGTTTCATGTTGCAATGCAGCATTTCAATCCCCATATGTAGGTTTCACGCGAACCGCGGGCTCGGAATTCAACCCCCGCCGGCGGCAGACCAGGAGGTCCGATCGCGCCCAGGGCGGCGCGTCAGCAGGTCCTCCATCAAAAACCGCCCTCGAGGATGACTGCCATGAAAGAGAACAACCCCAAATCTGGCGCGACAAAGCCCGCCGGCTCACCATTCGACATGCCCAAGACGGCAACCGCGCAGACATTGCATCAGTTCGCCGAGAACGGCGCCGCGCAAGTCAAAGCGAGCTACGAGAAGATGAGCGCCGCCACGGCGGAAGCATCCAATCTCATTCAGAACAGCTGCGCGACGGCTGCCAATGGCGCCGTGGAGTACAACGCCAAGCTTATCGAGATCGCCTGCGCCAACGCCAATGCGGCCTTCGACTATGCGCGCGAAGTCAATGGCGTGAAGTCGCCGGTGCAGTTCCTCGAAATGACAACCGAGCATGCGCGCAAACGCTTCGGCGTCTTCTCCGAGCAGGCCAAGGAACTCGCGGCGCTTGCGCAAAAGATCGCGACCGAGGCCGCAGAACCGCTCAAGGCCGGCGTGACCAAGGCGTTCCAAGGTCATGTGAGCTGAGGCGTCACGATTAGTTAGCCAAAGTTTGTGTGCGGTTGCGAAGCCCGGGTCGCTTGCCCGGGCTTTTTGCCATGGCCCCGGCTGCCCGCGCTGGACACGGCGAGGCCGAAGTCGGCGGCGACGGCAGGCTCGGAAATCCAGTCAGCCTCGGCCGGATCTCTCATCCGCGTAGCGCGCGCAACAAATGCGCGCCCATTTTGTAGCGCGCGCAACAAATGCGCGCCCATTTTGTCGCGGGGTGTCTCGAATTGCTGGTTCCGCACCAAAAATGGCGCAGCGCGCCCGAATCGGCCGCTGGAGCAAGATGTCGATCAAATTAAGGCCTGATAGGCGACGCGCGCGACGACCAGGGCGACGAGAAAGGCCGGAACCACCAGCGGAGGCACGAACCAACTCGTGGCCTCGCCGGTCTCCCGCCGGCGAGGAGCCCCGCCGTCATTCGCGCGAGCTGCGACGGACTGCGGAAGTTGGCGCGTTTGGACCTCTCCTGGGTCGGTCATGGTCGATATGAGCCGCCTTCGCTCGGTCGGCCTCGGAATTGACCATGTGCTTGTGGGCGCCACAGGAAGCTCAACAGGATACCGATGCCGGCGGCAATACCGATCGTGACCAGGGGACGGTCCGTAACCATGCTCTTCATTCTGCCGGCGACTGTCCCCAGTGTCAGATCGGCCGCTGGTGCAATCGCCATCACGGTGCTTTTTTCGACCGCAGTCATGACCAATATCCTTTCCAATAATTCAAGGAAACAACGATAGACGAGCCAAATCGTTCCTCGGTTCGGGCGCCGCCTCAGCAAACCCGAGTGAGCAATTTTGCTCAGACGCCGCTCAATCGGTGCGGCTAAAATGTCTTTCAACTGGCGGGGCCTCGTCCGCGCCAATAGCGTCCCCGTCGGCATATGCCCACGCCGTGGCGCGCGTAACAGGCACCCCATGCGGGTTTCCGGAATCCTGTGCCGTCACCAGTGGCGGGCGTAAAGCTCCCCAACCCCCGCAAACGGGCGGCTCGCAATGAAAACCCCGGCCTGTTAGGAGCCAGGGTTATCCGCTGGGCGGTTCGAATGCGGCGGCGCTGGGACCGCCCGGCTAATGTCCCATCACATGGGTAATTTTGTTCACGCGAGAGACGATGAATACTTGCCGCGCGCGGCATGCTTTGCATTCGAACGTGCGGCGTTCGAGGTCTCGTGCGTCCATAGGCTCGATCAGTCTGATCGAAGTCTCCCCGCCGCATGCGGGGCATAGTCCCAGGGCGCCCATCGGGCCCGATTGGGGGGCATGCATGTTGCGTCCTTTCCCTTTGGAAACCCTCGGCGTCTCCGCGGAAAGTACAAGTGCGGCTCGGGCCGTCGTTCTGAGCGTGGGCCCCTTGACCAATCGAGTCTGTGCAATATTGACCGTTTCCCCAATTTAGAATTCAAGACGATCTCACCGGCGCATTCGGCTCGGGAGCGGTGTTGCGGCGCGCCGCAATCGAGATCGCGGGCGGCCGGCGGCGACGGGCGCCCTCAACGCAGCGAGCCGGCGCCAGACTCGAAAAGCGTCAAGCCCGCTAAGAGGGACCCGCGCAAGCGACTTCGCATTCAAGTCCTGATCTGCGGTTGATCGTGCAGGACCACGTTCAAGA
>DASQIQ010000041.1:0-18977 GCA_035631495.1 Micropepsaceae bacterium | reverse complement strand
ATATTGTCGGCGCGTTGCAGTTTCACATATTTGACGGCGTTGCGTTCGATCGCGTCTCTGACGTCCGCGGGCAATTTGCGCCACATGGCGAGATTGGCAAGGAGATTGTAGCCAGACCACATATGCGAGGTGAGACTCACATAATGCTGCACTTCGTAAAGCTTGAACCCGTCGACAATGGCGAGCGGGTTTTCTTGCCCCTCGACCATGCCGCTCTTCAACGCGTCGTAGAGCTTGTTGGTGTTGATGGCGATCGGCTCGGCGCCCAGCGATTTGAAGCAATCGTCGAACATCTGGCTCGCCGGCACTCTGAGCTTCATGCCTTTCAAATCGGCGACGCTGCGCACCGGATGCGTTGACGTCGTGATGTTGCGGAAGCCGTTCTCGAAACAGGCTTTGGGCAGAGCATAGATGCCCTTGGTCTCGGCTTCCTGCCGCAAGAGATCGCCGAGATCGCCGTCCAAGGCGGCATAGACTTGCGGATTGTCGCGGAACGCAAAGGGCATCCCCTGGATGTCGGCGATAGGGACGACCTCTCCGAGGATGCCGCCCATCAGCGTGTAGAATTCCAGTTCGCCCGAGATCAGCATGTCGCGCGCTTGTGGATCACCGCCCGGAATATTGTCGTTGCCGGCGAAGGTTTTGACGCGGACCTTGCCGCCGGTTTCCTTCTCGACCGCCGCCCACATCTCGTTCAGCCGCTTGTCCAGCGGCGTCCCGGCGGTCTGGTTATGGAATTGCCGCATCTCGATCGGCGCCGCGGCGCGCGCGCGGCGCGTGGAAACCACGGTGACCGCCGCTGCGGCGCTTGCGCCAAGCGTAAAGCTTCGCCGGGAAATGGGCTTCATGTTTGGCTCCCTGTTTGGCGCAGAATCGCAGAAACGCTGCCGCCACTCAATGCGGCCCGCAACTCCGTTCGGCGCTTGCGATCAGGGCCGGATGTAAACCCAGCCCTGCTCTTCGAGTTCAGCGACTCGCACGATGCCGGCCGGCACCACGCCCACGCCTTCGATCGGAACCACCTCGTGGCCTTCGCGCTTTTCCGCTGCAGCCTTGGCGTTGCCGCACATGCTGTAGACGATGCCGGGGATTTCCTTTTTGACTTCGGCGAGGCGGTCCTTCACCGGCGATTTGTCGGCGCGGAACATGGTGATGCCCGGCCCATAGGCGACGATCTCGACCTGAAACTGCTCGCCCCTGGTGTCATAGAGTTTCTTGGCGTTGACCGCATTGCCGAGCGCCAGCATCATGCCCTCGGTGTCCTCGCGCGACACCTGGATGACCATGCGATGCAGCTTCGGCGTGTTTTGCGACTGGGCCGTGTGCATCCCCAACAGGAATGCCGGAACCAGCAGGACGGCGATGGCGATGGCGGCGCGAAAACCCTTGAACATGGTGCTCTCCCCTAGAAAACTTCGCGCAGGGTAAGAGGCGCGCGTTTAATCTACAAGCCTCGAGTGGAAATTGCACAATCTTCGCCCTATTGTGCCGAAATATTCGGGGAAGACCTCATGAGACGACCGGTTGGAATTTGCTTGCTGTTTGGGCTGGCCCTCGCCGCCGCCGCACCTGCGGCAAACGGCCAGACCAGCGAAGCCTGGCCTCAGCCCAGCATTGAGAGCCTGCAAGCGGGCGCATTCAAGGACACGGTACTGTATGGCCGCAAACTGTTCAGCGAGACCTACAGCGTGGTCGGACCGGAAGTGCCGGACAAAGCGATGCGCTATTCGGGAAACAATTTGTCCTGCCAGAGCTGTCACCTTCAGGGCGGCACGCAGCGCTTCGCGATCCCGATGATCGGCGTCTACGGCGTCTTTCCGCTTTACATCGCGCGCGAGGACGAAGTGCGCACGCTGGAAGAACGCATCGAGGGCTGCATGGAGCGCAGCATGAACGGGCGCGTACTGCCGCTCGGCGGCAAAGAGATGAAGGCGCTCATTGCTTACGTGCAGTTCCTCAGCACGGGCGTGCCGGTGGGAAAGTCGCCGGAGGGGCGAGGCTCGCCTAACCTTCCTTTGTTGTCGCGAGCGGCAGACCCAAAACATGGCGCCGGCGTCTATCAGGCCAATTGCGCCGCCTGCCATCAGCCCGACGGCCATGGCAAACGCAACGGCGTGCCGGGCGATGCAAAGGGCTATCTCTATCCGCCGCTCTGGGGCCCCGACAGCTTCAACGATGGCGCAGGAATGCACCGGTTGATCACATCAGCGAGTTTCGTCCGCGCCAACATGCCGTTCGGCACGCATTACGACGCCCCCGTCCTTTCGGTCGACGATGCCTGGGACGTCGCCGCCTATATCAACACACAGGAGCGGCCGCATCGCGCTTCCCTGGATGCGGATTATCCTACCCGCGCCCGCAAGCCGGTCGATGCGCCGTTCCCGCCTTTCGCCGACACATTTCCTCTTGAGCAGCATCGGCTCGGACCGTTCCAGCCGATCCTGGACGCGCAGAAGGCCGCGGCGGCCCGTTGATATCGCTGCAGACGATCCTGGCGCTTGTGTCGGGCGCAGCCGTCGGTTTTTCACTGGGGATCATTGGTGGCGGCGGGTCGATCCTTGCCGTACCGCTTCTGCTCTATGTCGTCGGCATCGAGGATGCGCATATCGCCATCGGCACAAGCGCATTTGCGGTCGCGGTCAATGCCTTCGTCAATCTGTTCAGCCATTGGCGCGCCGGCACGGTTCACTGGCCATGCGCCATTCTGTTCGGGTCGGCAGGGGCGCTCGGCGCCGCAATTGGATCGACATTGGGAAAACTGGTGCCCGGCGAAAATCTCCTCTTCCTCTTTGCCCTGGTCATGATCGCGGCGGGTGTGGCCATGCTCCGGCCACGTCTGGTCAGCGGCAATCCACAGGTGAAAATTACGCCGCGAATCGCATCGCGGCTGGTCGGTCTCGGTCTTGCCGCAGGGCTGATTTCGGGATTTTTCGGCATCGGCGGAGGATTCCTGATCGTGCCCGGAATCATGCTTGGCAGCGGCTTGCCGATTTTGAACGCCGTCGGCTCATCGCTCTTTGGCGTCGGTACATTCGGGCTGACGACCGCCGTGAATTATGCCCTATCCGGATTTGTCGACTGGCAAATCGCGGCGGAATTTGTTGCCGGCGGCGCCATCGGCGGCGTATTCGGAATGAAGGCGTCCGTTTGGCTGGCCGCAAAGAAACATGCCCTGAACTATGTCTTTGCCGGCGTGGTGTTCAGCGTCGCAGCCTATATGCTCGTGCGGACCGGCCTCCATCTTTTCGCGATTTGAGACCGCTCAGCCGGCTGGCAGCCACGAAAAAGCCTTTTTTCAGCTCCGCACGGCGCATCTTGTTTGGTTCCCGTGACTTCCTACATTTTCATTGGAAACGGTGCCTCTTCAGGGCCGTTATCAGCACTATCGGTCGCCCGCAAGGGGATCGGCAAAGCCGCCAAAAGGAGGGCTTTGAGCATGGATCGCAGTCTCTTCAACAGCCCATTTCTACTGGGATTCGAGCACATTGAGAGGCTGCTGGAGCGCACCGCCAAGGCGGATTCCTATCCGCCCTACAATATCGAACATACCGATGAGAACAGGTTGAAGATCACGCTGGCCGTTGCCGGATTTATGGCCGCCGACCTCAGTGTGAACATCGAAGACAACCAGCTTGTCATCCGCGGGCGCGCGGCGGAGCCGCAGGACAAGACGTTCCTCCATCGCGGTATCGCCAGCCGGCAGTTCCAGCGCAGCTTCGTCCTTGCCGAGGGCATTGAGGTTCTGACGGCCGAGCTCCGCCACGGGCTTCTGACGATCGAATTGGAGCGTCCGCGTCACACAAGCGTTGTACGGACGATACCCATTCGTTCAGCAGAGGTTCACCAGGACGATGTTAGGAATCGAAATTGAATAAGGAGGCCAAAATGAGAAAAGAAGAACAAGAAGTCTTCGAAGACGACGATTCCCCGGAAATCGAGGAGTTGGAAGGCCCAGTATTCGAAGGCGCGCGTTTGGCTTACATCAAGCCCATCGGACTGGACGAAGCCAAAGCCATGGGCCTTGTCGTGCCGTCCGAAATCCGGCTGCCGGCGAATGTGAAGCTCTATGCATTGCACGCGGCCGATGGGACAACCCTTGGCATCACCGACAATTGGGCGTCGGCCTACAGCGCGGCGGTGCAGAACAATTTTGTGCCGTTAAGCGTCCATTAACCATGTTTCGCGCGCTCGCGCTTGCATAACCGCAAGCGCGAGGAAGATGAGGCCAATCAGAACCGCAGCCGCAGCAACGAACAGCGCATTATTGACGTTCGCCTCTCGTGTCATGAGATAACCGGCCACCAGCGGCCCGGCTATCTGGCCAACCCCGAACCCCGAAGTCAGCACCGCAAAACCGTGCCCTCTGGCGCCCTGGCGCCCGACCGCAAGAATGAGTGCGGTAATGGCCATGAAGGTGCCGCCGAAGAACATCGCGGACAGGAGCGCCGCCCAGGCAGCACCGCTTGCCGCCGGCAGAAGGATGCCCACAAGCTGAGTGACGTAAGCGAGGCCGAGAGCGGCGGAAAAACCGATGCGTCCGCCGACCCAAGACCAGAAGATGCAGCTGGGCAAGCCGGTGAGGCCGACCAGGACCCAGACCCAATCGCCGACGGCTTCCATTCCGGGGCGCGCTTTCACGATTGCCACGATGAATGTGGCGACGATCGAATAGCCGAAACCCTCGCACGCGTAATTCAGGAGCAACGCCCAGAGCGGCAGCGGCTGAGGCACGCGGGCGGCCCTTAAGGCTTCGCTCCGCGGCGGGATGTGGGTGTCCTTCACCGTGCCGAGAATGAAGGGGAGCGGCGCGAGAGAGATGAGTCCCGCTGCCATCCAGAGCTGCGACCAGTCGAGCCAGCCGCCCAGCAGGCGCACCAGCAGCCCCGATATCGCGATGCCGAGACCAACGCCTCCGAACAGCCAACCGACGCGCGCGTTCTGTCCGGATTCCGCGAGGGCTTCGACAACAATTGCGGCCGCAAACAGAATGGCGAAAGCACTGGCGAGGCCCGCAAGCCCGCGCAGGATTAACCATATGGGAATCGATTCCGTGAGGCCGGTTGCGAATGTGGTGACGACACTGACGATGAGAGCGCCGCGAAACACGAGCAGCCGCTCGCGTCCCTTGGGCACCAGAACGGCTGCGACCGAACCGAGCAGATAACCGACAAAATTGACCGACGCGATCAGTCCCGCGATGTCGGGCCCAAACCCGACATCGCGCTGCATGAGGGGAAGCAGCGGCGTGTAGAAGAAGCGCCCGATTCCCATGGTGACACACAGCGCCAGAACCCCGCCGAGAAGGAGCCGGCCGGCGCTTCCGTCGGCCACCGGCTCATTATCGCTAGGGGACAACGCTCACGCAGCCTGAGCCGCGGAAGGCTCGGTGAGGAGCGCATAAAGCGTCGAGGCCTGTGGCGCGGCTCGCAGCTTTTCGCAGACGGCCTGATTGCGCAGCAGCCGGGAAACGCGTGCGAGCGCCTTAAGGTGATCCGCGCCCGCGCCTTCGGGCGCCAGCAGCAGAAACACCAGATCCACAGGCTGGTCGTCCATCGAGTCGAAATCGACCGGATGATCGAGTTGGGCGAAAAGCCCGGTCATCTTTTCCACTCCGGCGACGCGGCCATGCGGAATGGCAATGCCCTGCCCCATGCCGGTGGAACCAAGCTTCTCGCGCTCTGTTAGGGTTTCGTAGATGCGCCGCCCGGAGAGGCCGGTAAGGCTGGCGGCCTTATTGGCCATCTCCTGCAGTACCTGCTTCTTGCTTGCGGCCTTCAAATGCGAAACGACCGCGTCGGGCGAAAGCAAATCGGCGATTTCCATGATGTCCCGTGTTGTTAATGCGGATCGGACGAGCTTTGCTGCCCGCCACGGTCATGATGATTCTTCAGCCGCTTGGTGTAACGGCGCAGTTGGGTCTTTAGATGATCGGTTGCGACGTCCAGTGCCCTTTGCGCGCCGGGGCCCGTCCCATGCGCCTGAATCGTCCTTCCCGAACTCAGATGCACCGTACAGTCCGCGCGAAATCCCGTTCGTTCCTTGGTAAATGTCACATTGGTTTCGGCATCGCGGTCAAAAAGCTTTTCTACCGCCGTCGAGACCTTTTCGCGCACGCGGTGCGGCAACGCTTCGCCGATCACGATCTGTTTTCCCGTAATGCGAATGTGCATCATTTGCTTCGAACCTCCCCCGCTCACGACACGCCGCGAAAGCCGATAGGTCCGAAAAAGGCGCGGACCATAGGTCGCGACCCCATGACTGTCAACCTGCCGTTACTGTGCGGCGTCAGAGACTTCCACTTGGCGCAAACGGCGCCTTTCAACGGAAGAGGGAATGCGCAGCGCTTCACGATATTTTGCGACCGTCCGACGCGCGATGTCGATGCCGTCCGTGCTTAACATGGTCACGATCCGATCATCGGACAAGACGTCGTCCCGCTCGTTTTCGATCAATTCGCGAATCCGGTCTCTCACGGATTCGGCTGAATGGGCCTCGCCGCCATTGACCGCTTGGATGGCCGACGTGAAGAAATATTTCAACTCGAACAGACCGCGCGGCGTGGCCATGTATTTGTTGGAGGTCACGCGCGACACCGTGGATTCGTGCATGCTGATGGCATCGGCAATCAGACGCAAATTCAGAGGGCGCAGATGGCGCACGCCATGGGTTAAGAACGCATCCTGCTGACGGACGATCTCGCTTGCCACTTTGACGATGGTGCGGGCGCGCTGATCGAGGCTCTTCACCAGCCAATTGGCGCCGTTGAGGCATTCGGTGAGATAATTCTTGTCGTCTTTCGAACGCGCCGATTTGTTGACTTCGGCATAGTAGCGCGAATTCACCAGCACGCGAGGCAGGGTGTCGGAGTTCAGCTCGACGTGCCAGCTGCCATCCGCGCTTTCGCGAACATAGACGTCCGGCACGACCGGACGCACCGGCTCGGCGCCGAAGGCGAGGCCCGGCTTGGGATTCAAGGCGCGGATTTCCGCGATCATATCGCCGATGTCGGAAACATCGAGTTCGCAGAGCGCCGATAGCGCCGCAAGGTCGCGTTTGGCCACCAGATCGAGGCGCGTCAAGAGGACCTTCATCGCCGGATCGAGGCGATCGCGCTCTTTCAGCTGCAGCGCGAGGCATTCGGTGAGATCGCGCGCCAGCACACCGGCAGGATCGAAGCCTTGCAGCACGGCAAGCGTGGCTTCGCAATCTTCCCGCGTGGTTCCAAGGCGCTGCGCCAATTCATCGAGATCGGCGCGCAGATAACCGGCTTCATCGACCGATTCGATCAACACCTCGGCAATGAAACGTTGATGGGGTTGAAGCGCGGCGATGCCGAGCTGGGACTCCAAATGACCTTTCAGCGTGGTTTCCGCCGCGAGGCTGCCTTCGAAATCTTCATCCCCGTCGGCGCGGCCTCCCGGTCCCGTCCGCGACCAATCGGTCAGCGGCAGGTCCGACACCGCACCCGCCTGGCGTTCGGTGCGCGTTTCATCCGTATAGAGATCATCATGTCCGGCATCGAGATCGGCGGCGGTGCCGAAATCTTCGGTAGCGAGCGTCTTGTCGAGCGGCGCGGCGTCGTCGATCGCTTCGGACGCGCCCGGGGCGTCTCGTTGTCCGGTCTCCGCTTCGCCGCCTTCCGGATCCTCGCGCTCCAGCAACGGGTTTTTCTCGAGCTCGGTTTCGACATATTCCGCAAGCTCAAGATTGGAGAGCTGCAGCAGCTTGATCGCCTGCTGCAATTGCGGCGTCATCACCAGGGCTTGGCCCTGTTTCAGCTCGAGGCGTTGCGTCAGCGCCATGATAATCGCCCCCGGCGGCGCCGCTTAGAGCGAGAAACGCTCGCCGAGATAAACCCGGCGGACGTCTTGGTCGCCCACGATATCGGCCGGCGTGCCCTCCATGAGCACCTGGCCTTCGTGGATGATGTAAGCGCGGTCGATGATGTCGAGCGCTTCGCGGACATTGTGATCGGTGATCAGCACGCCGATGCCGCGATCCTTCAGATGGCGCACAAGCTCGCGAATATCGTTGATCGCAATGGGATCGATTCCGGCGAACGGCTCGTCCAAAAGGATGTAGGCGGGATGCGTGGCCAGCGCGCGTGCAATCTCGACCCGCCGCCGCTCGCCGCCCGAAAGCGTGATCGCGGGTGTGTGCGCGACATGGGTGATGGAGAATTCCGCAAGGAGGCTGTCAACCAGGGTCGCGCAATGGGCGGCGTCCGGCTCGACCAATTCCGCAGCCGCGCGGATATTCTCTTCCGCCGTCAGGCCGCGAAAGATCGAGGCTTCCTGCGGCAGATAGCCGATTCCCAGCCGAGCGCGGCGATACATCGGCAGCCGCGTGATGTCGTGCCCGTCGAGCGTGATGGTGCCGTAATCGGCGCGGATCAAGCCGGTGATCAGATAGAAGATTGTGGTCTTGCCCGCCCCGTTCGGCCCCAGGAGTCCGACGACCTCGCCTCGCTTCAAGGTCAGGCTGATACCTCGCACGACCGGACGTCTCCTGAAGCTCTTGCCGATGCGAGTGACGCCGAGGCCTTGAAAACCCTCGACGAGCCTGGGCACCGGCCGCTCGACGCCGTCACGCAAATCGATTTTTTTCATGTTTTCTTTCATTGGCCCGAGTTTTGCTTTGTTGCGTTTAAGATTGGGTGAAATTCCAAGCTTTTTCGACGGTTAACGGCCTGCCGGCGCCGGCGCGGAAGCTCCCCTTTGCGCCGGCACGAACAGACCCTGTACGCGCCCCGGAGGCTGCGCTGGCTGTCCTGGTTGTGCCGACGCGCCGCCACCACCTGCGGTCAGGCGGGCTAGCCCCGTATCCATGGCGATTTCCAGGGTATTCCCGCGCATGACATTCGCCTCCTTTGTCAGCACGACGTGGCCGTTCAAACGCAGCACCTGCTGCCCCACTTCATATATCCCCGTATCGCCGACGGCTTGCCCCGAGGGGGAATCCACGATCACGTGGCCCTGCGCTTCCATGCGCGAAGCACGCCCTCCCGGCGCCGTCACCTTCACCTCATCGGCATGCAATCTCACGCGGCCCTGCGTGACGATGACGTTGCCGGTATAGGTGCCGGTCTCGCCGTTGAGATCGGCGAGAAAACTGTCGGCGTTCACCGCGATGGGCTGGTCGGAATCCAATCCCAGATTCCGATCTCTCTGGGCTGCTGGAGCCGGGGCCGATTGGGCCGCCGTCACCGCGGCAAGCCACGCTGCCAGAACCGAAACAGGAAATTTCATCATGGCAAAGTCTTTCTTATGGGAAGGCTTTTGGAGTTGTAGATCAGCATCTGGACATTGCCCGAGAAGCGAAGCCGGCGAGTCTCCCGGTCCAGGGCGAAACGTTCTGCGGTAACTCGGCCAAGTTTCCCCTGCGCCACAATGTGGCTTTCGCCATGGAGCGTGCCCGCCTTGAGGTCCGCGCTCGCCGATTCGGTGCGCGCGTCATAGCCGTCCTTCGAGGTCACGCGGATGCCGCCCGACACGTCCAGCAAATGGCGCTTGGTATCGGCCACGCCCTTGGTGGCTGTGACGTGCAGCGATGTGCCGTCCTTCAGGCTGATATCGGCCACCACCATTTCGAGGCGAACCCGATCGGAGCCGCGCTCTTCTTGAACAGCGCTCGCCGCAGTCACCAAATAGGGAAGACCATCATCATCGGTGCCGGAAAGCCGCGGCTTGACCATTGCCAGATCGCCTTCCACCCGGCCCAGCCGCTCGAAGGTGAGGGCCATGCGTCCGGTGTCGCGCGGCTGCAGGACATAGACCAGAACCACGACACCGAGCGCGAGCGCGGCCATGGGCAGCGCACCCTTCATGACCTTCACGAATACACTGTAGCGCCGCGCGCTGAGGAGCGTCGCACGGGGCGAGATGCGCCATTCGCGTGCGCGGTAGGGTACGCCCATCGTGCTGCGGGTCTTGGGTTTGTCGCCTGGCACGCTGGCCATCAGCGCAGCCCCGCCCTGAGACAGTCGTGAACATGAAGAATGCCGACCGGCCTTTCCCGCGCGCCTTGCGGATCGACCACAAAGAGACAGGTAACCTTCTGCGTCGCATTGTTCATGAATGCGAGCGCTTCGGCGGCGAGCATGTCGGGTGCGACGGTTTTGGGGCGGGCCGTCATCACCTCGCGCGCGGTACGATCGACGAGCTCGCGCGCCATGTGCCGGCGCAGATCGCCGTCGGTGATGATCCCGACGAGCGAGCCTTCGGAATCAATGACCCCGGCGACGCCAAAGCCGCCCGACGTCATGGTGAGGAGCACGTCGCGCATGACGGTATCGGGCGCCACCAAAGGCAGGCTTTCGCCGCCGTGCATGATGTCGCAAACCCGGATCAGCGCGCGCCCCAGGGAGCCCGCCGGGTGCAGGTCGCGATATTGGTCGGCGGAAAATCCCTTTCGCTCCATCAGGGCCACGGCCAGGGCGTCGCCGAGTGCGAGCATCAGGGTGGTCGACGTCGTCGGAGCCAGGCCCATGGGACAGGCTTCCTGCGCCTTGGGCAGCACCAATGCCGCATCGGAAGCGGCGATCAGCGCCGAATCCGGGTTGCTGGCGATACCGATCAGGGGAATGCCGTGCCGCTTGGCGTGGGTGATGAGATCGGACAATTCCGTGGTTTCCCCCGAATTGGACAGCATCAGAAGCGCGTCGGACCGGGTAAGGGCTCCAAGATCGCCATGGCTGGCCTCGGCGGGATGTACGAACTGCGCGGGAGTCCCTGTGGATGAGAACGTCGCCGCGATCTTGCGGCCGATATGGCCGCTTTTGCCCATGCCGCTGACCACCACGCGGCCCCGCACGGCGATCAGGACATCGAGCGCTCGGGTGAATGCCCCATCCAGGTTCTCCGAGAGCGCCGAGAGCGCCTCCCCGGCGAAACGCAGCACGCGGCGTGCCGCCCTGAGATCGGCCTCCTGGTGGGCCTGGGTGGATATCTCCTTGGCTTTCGAGACAGGCATGGGTGGCTCACCGGCGGAGAAAACAGGCTTTGGCCATTCGCCGGAGCGCAAAGCCGCGCCCACGCGAAAATCATGCCAAGTTTCGACGATTATGCGGAGACAGATGTGGACTATCAAGTCCGCTAGGCCGGAAAAGGCACTAAAGCTGAAATTCTAGTGACTTAGGCGCGTTTGCCTTGCCTCGGAGACTTGGGCCCGTCGAGGACGCCATATTCGCGCGACTTGGCCCGGGAGTTCGGAACCTCGATGCCTTCGGCGGCCAAACCACGCTTCAGGAGCTCCCGGATCGCGGCGGCCCGGCTGGGCATGCGCCTGACAAAGCGCCAGTCATCCAGGGCCTTCAGCTCCTCATCCGTGAGCATGATTTGCAGCCGTTCCGGTCTTTTGAGTTCGGTCATGGCTACCCCCACTACCCAGGTTTCATTCTAGATACGCTTTATACTAACTTTTGGCCTAGTTGGCCAAAGAGATTTTTTTATGCCCATACGCTTTAGACATGACCGGCATCATAACCGACATGTGGGGCCTATCCGGAAGACACTGTAGAGTAGATCATTTGGCACAGTGTGCCGATTGATAATAAAACAAAATATTCGGATTCGACTTCTAAGATATGCCTGATGCTCATTTAGCCTGATTATTTGATATCTATTTCCCATACTGAGGAGTTTACTGATGGAGCTAAACATTTAGGGGTTACCTATGCGGCCAATCACCCTCCTGAGCCTAGAAGGCGGTAGGGGCATGAGTTCTTCGGAACCACAGGGTTTTGATCGCGCACAAGAAGCAGATCGCCGGACCGCCAATAGTCTCGCTTTGGTCGCCAGCTTCATCCAGCTCCAGGGTGCGCGCGCCGCCGAACGCGTTGCCGACTATGGCCCCGATGAAGTGAATATGCTGCTGACAGGCATGGCCTATCGCATCGATGCTGTCGGGCAGGTTCACAAGATCTTATCGACCGTACCCCAGGAGGCCGTCGTCGATCTTGGCGAGCATCTACAGAAGATGTGTTCGGCCATGCGCCCGCTTGTCTCTTTGACCGGTCCTGTGGAGCTTTGCTGCGATCCCGGCCCGGACTGCATGGTGCCGACCGAGAATATCGTTCCGATCGCCCTGATCGTGAGCGAGATGGTGACCAACGCCGTCAAACACGCCCATCCGGCGGGAGTCGCAGGCCGAATCGACGTCGGCTGCCACCTCGATGGCAGCCGCATCATCGTGGAAGTCACCGACGACGGTGTCGGCCTCCCCGAGAATTTCGATGTTCTCGATGGCGGGGATCTCGGCTTCAAGATGGTTCGCGCGCTTGCCTCGCAATTGGGTGCGCTGCCGATCTTCGACTCATGCCCGCTGGGTCTGAGATTCATGCTTCTGCTGCCAAAACGGAATGAGACCTATCCATGACCAATAGCTTTGAACGGGCTTGCACCTACAGCTACAGGGCAGAAGAGTTGCGCGCGATTGCCGATGACCTTCGAGACGAAGAACAGCGACAGCTGCTTCGCGAAATCGCGCAAGAATATGAGAAAATGTCAGCGAAGTTTTTGGGATTAGGACTCGCTCCAGGGTAGCGCCGCAAAGCCCCATAAGCCGCACACGCGCGCTTTAATTCATCGCTCTTTGCAGCGAGATGGCGCCAGCAGCCTAATGGGCGAAGATGTCGCCTTCACCCCAACCGGCGAGGTCTAGTTCCGCCCGCGCCGGAAGAAAATCGAAACAGGCCTGCGCGAGCTCCATGCGACCTTCGCGCTTCAGCATCCGGTCGAGCACATCTTTCAGCCGGTGGAGATAGGCCACGTCATTCGCCGCATAGGCAAGCTGCTGCTCGGTCAGAGTCTCCGCCCCCCAGTCCGAGCTTTGCTGCTGCTTGGACAATTCGACCTCCAAGAGCTCCTTCACCAAATCCTTCAGTCCATGCTTATCGGTGTAAGTGCGTGCAAGCTTCGATGCGGTGCGGGTGCAGTAGACGGGGGCTCCCATCACGCCGAGATAGCGGCGCATCGTGGCCAGATCGAAGCGCGCGAAATGATAGAGTTTCAACACCTTGGGATCGGCGAGCAGCCGCTTCAAATTGGGCGCCGCGTATTGATCGCGCCGGAACTGCACCAGATGCGCGCTGTCGTCACCCGAGGAAAGCTGCACCAGGCAAAGCCGGTCGCGGCCCGGGTTCAGGCCAAGCGTCTCGGTATCGATGGCGACGCTCGGCCCCAATTCGAGTCCGGCCGGCAGGTCATTTTGATGCAGTCTGATTTTCATGCCGTCGCTTTTGTCTCCCGCAGGTGGCTTGGCGCCTACCCACCTTCGCCAAGACTCCGGTGGGCAACCTCCTCCGCTGCGCGGCGAAGGTTGGTGCCCAGAAGAGGACTCGAACCTCCACGCCTTGCAGCACTAGTACCTGAAACTAGCGCGTCTACCAATTCCGCCATCTGGGCACGCGGGGTGGGATGTTTAGGAGCGCCCCCTTACCCTGTCAACGCGAAGCGGGAAATTCGCGAGCTTCCTCTACCCGATGACGGGGGTTTCGGCTAAGCACAATTCGCGCAAATCACTTCGGTCCGGACACGATGACGGGGATCCCCTCAGACAGACTGGTCACGATCTTCGGCGGCTCCGGTTTCCTCGGGCGGCACATCGTGCGCGCGCTCGCCAATGATGGCTGGCGGATTCGTGTTGCGGTGCGAAAGCCCAATCTTGCCCATTTCCTGCTTCCCATGGGGCGCGTCGGTCAGATCCAGCTTCTCAAAGCGAATGTGCGCGACGACAATTCCGTAGAGGGCGCGCTCAGGGGCGCGCAGGCGGCGATCAACCTCATCGGCATCTTATCGCAGAGCGGCGCTCAGAACTTTCGCGCCCTGCATGCCGATGCCGCCGAACGCATCGCGCAGCGCGCATCGGCGCATGGGGTCGGCAGGTTCCTCCACGTCTCCGCTTTGGGCGCAAGCCTTAACTCACCGTCGCTCTATGCGCGCACCAAAGCGCAAGGCGAGGAGCGCGTCCGCCAGGCATTTCCCGGCGCGACAATATTCCGCCCGTCGGTCGTATTCGGGCCGGAGGACGATTTCTTCAACCGCTTTGCCTGGCTGGCGCGGCTCTCGCCGGCCCTACCCCTGATCGGTGGCGGGCGGATGGCGTTCCAGCCGGTCTATGTCGGCGATATCGCGGAGGCCGCAAAGCGCGTGCTGAACGATGCCGGGACGGCGGGAAAGACCTATGAGTTCGGCGGCCCGGAAGCGATGAGTTTCAAAGCGGTCCTGCAGCTCGTGCTCAAGGAGACGCATCGCAAGCGGCTTCTCGTGCCGGTGCCATTCGCCATCGCGCGAATCCAGGCCGCCGTGCTGGGACTGTTGCCCAAGCCGCTGCTCACGCTCGACCAGCTCCGGTTGCTCGAAAGCGATAATGTGGTGAGTGACGGCGCGCTGACCTTGAAGGATCTCGGCATCGTGCCGACGGCGGCCGAGGCGATTGTTCCCTCCTATCTGTGGCGCTTCCGCAAGCACGGCGAATTCGAGCCCGTCGCGCCGTAGCTGGCGTCGGGCCGAATGGGTGGGATGGATCACTCCTTCTAATGCAAGAGCACGATGCTCAGAAGCGCGACGCCGGTCGCAATGCGGTACCAGCCGAAGGGCTTCAGCCCGTAGCGGCCGACGAAGGTGATGAAGGTCTTCACCACGCCATAGGCGACGATGAAGGACACCACGAAGCCGACCGCGATCATGGTCAGATTGGCCGCGGTGAGCGCCGACCATTGCTTGTAAAGCTCGAACACCGAGGCACCGAGCATTGTCGGCACTGCGAGATAGAACGTGAAATGGGCCGCGGTCTTGCGCTCTACCCCCAAAAGCTCGCCGCCAAGGATCGTCGCGCCCGAGCGTGACACGCCGGGAATGAGCGCGGCGCATTGGCAGAGGCCGATTTGAAGGGCCTTGCCGAGCGGAAGGGTATCGGTGTTGTCCCAACGTGGCCTCGGCGCGATCCGCTCGAACACGAGAATGAGAATGCCGCCTAGTATCCAATTTGTCCCGATCACCGGGAGGGCGCGCGCCGGATCGAGCAGCACGCCATTGATGAATTTGATGAACAGCACGCCGAGCACGGCGGCGGGAAGAAACGCAACGATGACGTTCGCCGCGAAATGCCGCGCCTTGGGGTCGGTGGGCAGCCCGACCATTACCTCCCAGAATTTGCGCCAATAGACCGCAACCACCGAGAGTACGGCGCCGAGTTGGATGACGACCGTAAAGACCTCCCAATTGTCCTTGTCGAGGCCGAGAGCATTTTCCGCAACCAGCAGATGGCCGGTGGAGGAAACGGGGAGGAATTCGCTCAAACCTTCAACGATTCCCAGAAAAATCGCTATGAAGATGTCGTGCATGGCCCCTCCCGCTCTGCCGAACTCCTACGCGGAAATGTGAGGGCGTGCGAGGGCCAAAACACCTCGCCGCGAGGGAAAATGGGTTATAGCTGCGTAATATGGACAGGCCGTAATGTTTCCGTCTTTGCTTCGAGGCTGCGATGAAATTTTCCAAGTGGGGATCAAGCGTTCGGGCGGCCATCTTTGCGGTGGCGGCCCTTCCCTTGGTCGGGATTGCAACGGGCGCATCGGCGCATGGCATGGCGGGCAAGGATGCGGCCTTCGTGGCGAGTTCGACGGGAGCGCAAATCTTGCCGTTCTTCTATCTCGGCGCCAAACATATGGCGACGGGCTACGACCATCTGCTGTTCGTCATCGGGACGGTATTCTTCCTGTATCAACTCCGGCATGTCGCGATCTATGTGACGACGTTCAGCATCGGCCACAGCATCACGCTGCTCTCGGGCGTGCTGGGCGGTGTCCATGTCAATCCCTATCTGGTCGACGCGGTGATCGGACTTTCCGTCGCCTACATCGCCTTCGACAATCTCGGCGGCTTCAAGACGCTGTTGGGTTTTCAACCCAACACGAAGCTGGCGATTCTGATCTTCGGCTTGGTGCACGGATTCGGCTTGGCGACAAAGGTGCAGGAGCTGAGTCCATCGCGCGATGGTTTGGTCGCCAACATGATCGCGTTCAATGTCGGCGTCGAAGTCGGACAATTGCTGGTGCTGACCGCGGCGTTGGCGCTCATCGTTTGGTGGCGCAAGTCCTCCGGCTTCGCTAGGCAAGCCGTTCTCGCGAATGCCTTGTTCATGACGGCAGGCTTCGCGCTGATGGAATATCAATTGGCCGGCTACTTCACGAATGGAGGCGGCTTGAGACAGAAGAAAGAAAAACGCCGTCGCTCAAAGGAACGAGTCTGCTTGCCATAGCCGCGGCGGCGTTCGTCGCTGCCAGTGCGATCTTCGTGCTGTTCGTTCTGCCCGCGGAATTCCATCGCGACCCGACGGGGTTCGGAAAAGCCACGGGCCTGGACAGGCTGGCGGGTCCTGAGGTCGTGACGGTGGCCGCCGCGCCCGCCGGACCGAACGCAACCACGCGCTTTTATGCGAGCGCGTTCCGCAACGACGTCATCGAAATTACGCTGCCGCCCGGCGACGACAAGGGCGAGCTGGAATACAAGGTGAAGATGCGCCCCGGCGACACGCTGACTTATAGCTGGAACGTCACCGGCGATGAGAGCCACCCCGAATGGTTCTATTACGACTTCCACGGTGAATCCCGCCCCAATGCACCGGACGCGAAAGCGACGGTGATGGAATACAAACAGTCCACCGGCCTTGCCTCCAACGGCGCGCTGGTCGCTCCGTTCGAGGGCGTTCATGGCTGGTATTTCCAGAACCAGTCCGACAAGCCGCTCACCGTCCATCTGAAGCTCAGCGGATTCTACGAACTCGTCCCGCCCGGCGAATATGGCAACGAAGGCAAGATCGAGCCCCTGCCGAGGTCATAGGGCTTAGGATTGCACGGCTGGGGAAAATTCACCCATTCCCCTACACTGTCCAAATCATGTCCCAAAGAGTCTCGGATCGGACATATGGAGCGGGCCGGAGCCGCGCGGGCGCGCGCCGTAGATCCTGGCTCGGCCGGATCGTTCTGGCGCTCATCGGTATCGTCGTCATCCTGCCGGTCTCGCTGATCCTTCTTTTCCGCTTCGTGCCGCCGCCCACCACGCCTTTAATGCTTGCCACCGTGCTGACGGATGGGCCGATCAGCCAGCGCTGGGTTCCGCTCGAGGCAATTTCCCCCAATCTCGTGCGCGCCGTGATCGGGTCGGAGGACAGCAAATTCTGTTCCCATTACGGCTTTGACTTCGCGGCCATCGACAAGGCCATAAGTGCCAACGCGTCGGGTGGCAATTTGCGCGGCGCCAGCACGATCAGCCAGCAGACGGCGAAGAACCTGTTCCTGTCCCCCGACCGGACTTGGACGCGCAAAGGGATCGAGGCCTATCTCACGGTCCTGCTCGAGGCCCTCTGGCCCAAGCGGCGGATCCTGGAGACCTATCTGAATATCGCGGAATGGGGGCCACGGCGCTTCGGTGCGGAGGCCGCAGCCCAGGCCGATTTCCACAAGCCAGCGGCCAAGCTCTCGGTCATCGAAGCCGCGCGGCTGGCGACCATCCTTCCCAATCCGAGGACTTACCGCGCCGACGCGCCCGGACCCTATGTGGCGCGGCAATCTGGCGTCATCGCGGCCCGCATCGGCGAGGTCAGGCGCGACAATCTCGACTCTTGCATCTATCGCTGACGGCGCTCAGGGGTTGCCGGCTCGCAATCCTATTCTAAATTGGCCGCCATGCGCCGTCTCATCCATCTGCTGTTTTCGCCGACCTCCCGTCTGGTGCGGCTTATCCTCGGCGAGAAACGGATCGCCTGCGATCTATCCGCGGCGGACGACCCATGCGCGCATCTGCCGATCTTCATCGACCTCGACGGTCCGGCGGTCGCCGGTCTTTGGGCGATCATCGACCATCTCGAAAACGAATACCCGGAACATCCGATGCTGCCGGAGGACGCAACCATGCGGGCCGAAGCGCTGCGTCTGTTCGATTGGGCCATGACGAATTTCCACGAAGAGGCGACCAAGCGCATCGTCTTCGAGAAGGCCGCGCAGGCCCAGACCGGCAGTCTCATCCGCCGCTCGCCCAATATGGAGACCGTGCGCTTAGGGCGCGCCGCATTGAAGGCGGTGCTTCCGGGCCTCGGCACGCTGGCCGAATCGCGCGGGTTCCTCGCGGGCCGCGATGTGTCGCTGGCCGATCTCGCGGTGGTCGCACATCTCTCGGCCTTGGATTATTATGGAGAAGTTCCGTGGACGGACGTTCCGGCTCTCACAGAATGGTATAGCCGGATGAAATCGCGCCCCTCCTTCCGCCCGCTGCTCGCGGACCGCGCGCCGGGTCAGCCGCCGGTGCCCCATTATGCCGAGCTCGATTTCTGAAACGGCAGCGCCCGACACGGATGTGCGCGATGCCATCCGCGCCCGTGCCCGCGAGGAAGGGTTCGACGCCGTCGGGTTCGCCAGCGCGGATGCGCCGCAAGGCGCAGCCGAAGGGCTGACCGCGTTTCTCGATCAGGGTCTTCACGGCGACATGGGGTGGATGGAGACGACGTCCGAGCGGCGCGCCGATCCCAAGAGATTGTGGAACGAAGCCAAAAGCATCATCACGCTGGGCGTCAATTACGCGCCCCCGGAAGATCCGTTGGCGGCGTTGGCGCGGCGCGAGCGCGGCGTGATTTCGGTCTACGCGCAAGGCGCCGATTATCATGACGTACTGAAAAAGCGCCTGAAGCGGTTGGCCTCCTGGATCGCGGAGACGCATGGCGGCGATGTCAAGATCTTCGTCGACACCGCGCCCGTGATGGAAAAGCCGCTGGCGGCATCGGCTGGCATTGGCTGGCAGGGCAAGCACACCAATCTCGTTTCGCGCGAATTCGGCTCTTGGCTCTTCCTAGGATCGATCTTCACCACGCTCAAGCTTGATCCTGACGAGCCCGAAAAGGATAATTGCGGCAGCTGCACGCGCTGCCTCGACATCTGCCCGACACACGCCTTCCCCGCGCCCTACCGAATCGACGCGCGGCGCTGC
>DASQIQ010000040.1:0-13635 GCA_035631495.1 Micropepsaceae bacterium | reverse complement strand
CCCCCCCCGGGGGGGGGGACTGCGCGGCGGCGTCATGCGGGCCTCGGAGGGTAGGCGCCCTGCCCGCTTGCAAGCCAGGCCTCGCAGCAGGCTTTGGCGAGCGTTCGCACGCGCCCGATATAGGCCGCGCGTTCGGTCACGCTGATGACGCCGCGCGCATCCAGAAGATTGAAATTGTGGCTCGCCTTCAAACATTGGTCATAGGCGGGAAGCGCGAGCCCCGCATCGAGCAGGCTTTTGCATTCCTTCTCCGCGTCGGCGAAATGGCGGAACAGGATCTCGGTATCGGAATGTTCGAAATTGTAGGCGGAATATTCGCGCTCGGCCTGGTGGAAGACCTCGCCATAGCGGAAGCGGTCGTTGAATTTCAGATCGTAGACATTCTCGACGCCCTGCACATACATGGCGAGCCGCTCGAGCCCGTAAGTGAGTTCCGCCGACACCGGATTGCAATCGAAGCCGCCGACCTGCTGGAAATAGGTGAACTGCGTCACCTCCATGCCGTCGCACCACACTTCCCACCCCAGGCCCCAGGCGCCGAGCGTCGGGTTCTCCCAATCGTCCTCCACAAAACGGATGTCGTGATGCTTGGGGTCGATACCGAGCGTTTTGAGGCTTTCGAGATAAATGTCCTGCACATCGTCGGGCGATGGCTTCAGGATCACCTGATATTGGTAGTAATGCTGCAGCCGGTTGGGGTTCTCGCCATAGCGTCCGTCCTTCGGGCGCCGCGAAGGCTGCACATAGGCGGCGCGCCACGGGTGCGGCCCAAGCGCGCGCAATGTGGTCGCGGGATGCGAGGTCCCCGCCCCCACTTCCATGTCATAGGGCTGCAGGATCAGACAGCGCTGCTTTGCCCAAAACTCCTGCAGCGTCAGGATCAGGCCCTGGAAGGTCGCGGTATCTTTGGGGCTTGCGGACAAGGGGCGACACTCGGGCGGGCGGCACGGAGATAGCCGCGCCGGCTCGCCAGGGTCAACCCTGGGGCGGGCTCAGGGTGAGGGTTTCTTTGTGCTTCTGCGGTTGCGCAAAAAAATGACCTCACCGATGACCGCGGTGAGGAGGATCAGGGCGTTGGTGACGACGAACACCCAATTCTTCAGCAGCCAGGAATAGAGGATGAATCCCGCCGAGGCCGCACATTGGCCGATGAACAGCCATCGGGAGACGCCTTTGGAGGTGCGGTCGCGCCATTGGGTGTAGACCTGACGGCCAAGCGTCAGGAGCAGGATGGCCGCGGCGGCCCAGCCGATCAATCCGGTTGCGTTTGTCAAACAAGCCTCAGCGCGGCCCCATGACGAAGAACGGCTTCGGCCCTTTCCGTGTTCCGACCATCCCCCTGGTGCAGGACAAGGCCTGCCGTCAGGCGCAGCGGCTCCCTGGTTCCTTTTTGAAATTGGACGATCATGCGCTTCGGCGCTTCCCCGTTTCGCGGGAACAAAGGAAAGAGCACGGTGCCCCGCCCGCCGCCGGCCGCAAGCATCTCATCGACGCGGTCGGCACGGATGATCGCCGTCGCGGTTCCAGTGGGGCGCGTCAACGCGAGCGCCCTTCGCGTCCAATCGGAGATAGCGCTCGCGGCATCGCGCATCGCAAGGTCCCGACCCACGCTTGGCGATTCCTCGCCGCTCGCCGGATGAAAGGGCGGATTGAAGAACACATGGTCGAAGGCCGCGTCCCCGCCGATGCTCGCCGCGTCGGCGCATTCGAAAACGACGCGATCCGTCATCCCGTTGCGGGCCGCATTCTCATTGGCGAGCCCGACCAATTCGGGATCGATCTCGATGCCGGTCACGCGCGCATCCGGCACCCGCAAGGCAAGGCAGAGGCTGGCGACGCCAGCGCCCGAGCCCAACTCCAGTACGTGAGAGCCGGCCAGCGCCGGTATGGATGCGGCCAGCAGCACCGTGTCGTGGCCGGCGCGAAATCCTCGTCTGGGCTGGGCGATGGATAACCGGCCGCCCAGAAAGCCATCGAGCGTGTTGTCGCCGTTCACTCCCAATCCGGCTCGGGCGGTTCGGCCTCGGTCAGCACTTTCTTGGCGTGGGCCAGATCGTCATCGGCCACCATCAGCCGGCGCGGAAGAACTCCAAGGCTTCCTTCCATCACGCTCATATGGCTGTCGAAGACCAGGACATCGATCCCGGCATCCTTGAGCACCGCCTGGGCGAAGGACAGATAGACGAAATTGTTGGTGCGCAAGAGCTCTTTCACAGGATTTTCCCGCGGATCAGACCGTCACTCTGCCGCCACAAAACTTACCTCATTCCTTGACCGCGCTACCGGGCTCCCCTAAATGGCGCGAACCGAACGAGGCGGCAAGCGGCTATGAGCACGAATCTGCGTGAAACCGCCACACTGCCATCTACCGTCAACCCTGTAGAGCGGCTGGCCTCCCTGATGGGCCCCGACCTTGCCGCCGTTGACGATGTCATCCACAGCCGCATGTTGAGCGAGGCCGCGCTGATCCCCCAGGTAGGGCAGCATCTCGTCGATTCCGGCGGCAAAAGGCTGCGGCCGCTCATCACGCTGGCCTCGGCGCGCCAGTTCGGCTATCGCGGCGACGCCCATGTGAAACTCGCAGCGGCCGTCGAGTTCATCCATACCGCGACTCTGCTTCACGACGACGTGGTCGACGAAAGCCAGCTCCGCCGAGGCCGGCCGGCCGCCAATCTCCTGTGGGGCAACAAGCCGAGCATCCTGGTCGGCGATTTCCTGTTCAGCCGCGCCTTTCAATTGATGGTGGAGGTGGGCTCGCCTGCCGTGCTGGGCGTGCTCGCGAACGCCTCGGCCATCATCGCCGAAGGCGAGGTCCTGCAACTCCGGTCGGCGAAAAATCTCGCGATCAGCGAGGCGCAATATCTCCACGTCATCACGGCAAAGACGGCGGCACTGTTTTCCGCAGCTGCCGAGGCTGGCGCGATGGCTGCGGGCGCCAATCCCGAAGAATGGCTGGCCCTGCGCGAATATGGCCGCAATCTCGGCATTTCATTTCAGTTGGTGGACGATGCGCTGGATTATTCCGGCCGCCAGGCCGTGATGGGAAAATCTGTCGGCGACGACTTCCGTGAATCAAAGATGACGCTGCCGGTCATCCTCTCCCTCAAAAATGCGAGCGAGGAGGAACGCCGTTTCTGGCGCCGGACCATCGAAGTGAGCGTCCAGGAAGAAGGCGATCTCTCCCGCGCCATCGAAATTCTGGAACGCGGCGGCGCATTGGCCGAAACGATCGAGCAGGCGCGTCTTTATGCGAAAGCGGCCCGCGAGGCGCTCACCCTTTGCGCCGAGAGCGAGATCAAGATGGCGCTTGCGGACATCGCCGATTTCGTGGTCGAGCGCGCGTATTAGGCCGTTGACGACCACTGCGGCGCCCCGATGCCTGGCGCCGCGATCCGCGTCGACTTGACCCACCAATGGGGATGCTCCTCAGCGATGCGTTCCGCCGCGCCGGCCGCATAAACCGACCCGTCGAATAGGCCGAAGCATGTGGCACCGCTGCCCGACATCTGAGCCAGCACGCAGGCCGGCTCGTGGCCAAGCGCGGCCAGCGCATCCTCGATGACAGGTGCAAAACGGCCTGCCGGCCCTTCCAGGTCGTTCCCCGCATCGGCGAGATAGGCGACGAGCTCCCAGACCGATGCCAAAACAGGAGGACGCGCCATCGCGCCGATTCCGGTTCTGGCATTGAGGGCGGCGAACACCGGCCGGGTCGGGACTGCCACTCCCGGATTGACGAGCACGAGTTCGAATGGCGGCATCGCCCCGAGTTTGCTGACCCGTTCGCCCCGGCCCTCCATCCAGCATGGGGAAGATAGCAGGCACGCTGGCACGTCCGACCCAATCTCGGCGGCGATGTCGAGCAGTTCGTCTTCTGGAAGTTCCAGGCGCCAGAATCCATTGAGCCCGCGCAAGGTCGCGGCCGCGTCGGCCGATCCGCCACCAATCCCCGAGGCGAGTGGAAGATTCTTTTCCAGCGCGATGTGCGCGCCTTGTCCTTCGTGCGGATATTTCGCCTGGAGTGCGCGCGCCGCTTTCAGCACCAGATTGTCCGACTCCCGTGATAGAGCTTTTCCGAACGGTCCGGTGATTTTCAGCTTGAGGTCGGAACCCGGCCCGATCTCGATGCCGTCGCTGGTCTCGGCGAAGACAATCAGGCTTTCCAGTGCGTGATAGCCGTCGCTTCGCTTATCGCCGACATGCAGGAAAAGGTTGATCTTAGCGGGCGCGCGAACGCGTACCTTGCGCGCCGCGTCGCCGTTCGAATCCGATCCGCTCTCTCTTCGGTCCAGACGCGCGATCACGATCCGGAAGCGGAGACCGAATCGAGGCCGAATTGCAACTTGCGCTCGATCAGCGGTTTCTGCTTGGCGTCCGGTTTAAGCTGCAGGGCATGTTGCCACTGGAAGCGCGCGTCGATCTTGCGTCCGACCCGCCAATAGGCATCGCCCAAATGATCGTTCACATCGGGGGCGCCGGGCGCGAGCTGCACGGCCTCTTCCAGGGCGCGTGCGGCATCCTGATATCGGCCAAGACGATAATAGGCCCAGCCCACACTATCGGCGATAAAGCCATCGAGCGGACGCAGCGCGCGCGCCTTTTCCAGCATCGCGACCGCTTCGTCCAAATGCTCGCCTTTGTCGACCCAGCTATAGCCGAGATAATTGAGCACGTCGGCACGATCGGGATTGAGCTTGAGGGCGGCGCGGAAATCGCGTTCCGCCCCGTCCCAATTGTTCGAGCGCTCGAGCGATACGCCGCGGGCGTAATATAGGCCTATAAGCCGGCGATCACCGGCTGGCGTACCGGCGATAGCCTTGTCATAGGCCGTCGCAGCCTCGCTATATTGGTCGGCGCTGCGTAAGAGATCGCCCAGCGCCGTCCATACATCCGCTTCCTGGGGAACCGTCGCGGAAAGCGCTTTCATCTTGGCGATGCCGGCTTTGATCTGACCCTGGCGGCCGTCATTGATCGCCGCCTGCACCTGGGTCATCGCGTAATAAGGCGATGTGGGCTGGATGCGGGCATAAATCCCATTCGCGAGATCGTATTTGCCCATGGCCTCGTAGCGGCTGGCGATCAGCACGCGCGCCAAATCGAAATCGGGGCGCAGATAGAGCGTCAGATTGAGATAGAGGATGGCGACATCGGCATTGCGGGCATCATTCAAGGAGGCGGAGATGCCGAACAAAGCTTCCGCAACGCCGTCCGCGGGTGAACCGATCAGCGGGGGCAGAGTCTTTTTCGCCGAAATATCACGCAGCGCGCGTTCGGCCACCGGATTGCCCGGGTTCTCCTTCAATGCGCGCTCGTACAGCGCCTTGGCTTCATCGCTGCGGTTGTGCCGCAACAGGAATCTGCCATAGGCATCGGCAGCGCGGGGACCCGTCCCCATCACGGTGATGGCTTGGCGATAGCCCTCGTCGGCCTCCTTGTCGCGGCCGGCATAATCGAGAATGAGCGCACGGTGTATCAGGCGTAATCCATCGACACCGCGCTGCATGGTGAGCGAGTCGAGTGCATTGAGCGCGCCGTCGAAATCGCGCATGCCTGCGCGCGCCCAAGCTTCGATAACGCGGTTCGTCAGGGTTGCGAACAGACCCGGCGAAGACGTGCCGACATCCTTGAGGACCGCGGCATAGTCTTTCTTCGCCAGCGCGCCGATCTCCAACACCAGATGCGCGGGACGATTGCTCGCATCCTGCATCAATACGCGGTCGGTCAGGCCGATGGCTTGATCGATCTCACCCGCTTCGGCGGCGAATAAAAAAGTGCGCTCGAGCAGATCCGCGTTGGCCGGATCATCTTTCAGAGAATTGGCATAGAACCCGGTCGCGGCTCTGACGTCGCCCTGGGCCGCGGCGAAATTTGCCGCGAGATACGTACCGGCGATGGACGTCGACGCCTGAGGAGCTGCCGGTCTCGCTCGTTCGGCCGTCGTCATCATCGTGGTGCTGCACGCGCCAAGCGACAGCGCCGCAAAACTGGACGCCAATGCCAATACTTTCCTGAGTTTCACGATTTTGCGTTCCTCTCGACTTTCGGAATCATAGCCGGAATTGCCTCCATCGTCACATGGTCCCGTAGGCCGGACCATCTCCCCCTTCTGGAGGTACCCATATGATGTTCTGCGCCGGGTCTTTGATGTCACAGGTCTTGCAATGCACGCAATTGGCCGCATTGATCACAAAGCGCGGTGGACCCTCGCTGCTTGCCACCACCTCGAACACTCCCGCCGGGCAGTAGCGCTGCGCCGGCTCTGCATAGACAGGCAAATTCTCCCGGATGGGTAGAGCAGAATCCTTCAATTTCAGGTGAATGGGCTCATCTTCATCATGGCGTGTGCCCGAGAGGAAAACGGAGGAAAGCCGGTCGAAACTGACCACGCCATCCGGCTTGGGATAGGGAATCGGCTTGGCCTTTGCGGCCGGGACAAGCTGCGCATAATCCGGCCCTTTCCCTTTCAGCGTGCCAAACGGGTTGAATCCAAAAAGCTGGTTCACCCACATGTCGAGGGCCCCCAAAGGGACGCCTAGAGCTGTGCCATAGCGGGACCAAAGCGGCTTTACGTTCCGCACGCGCTTCAAATCCTTGTGGACGGGCGAGCGAAGATAGGCGGCGTCATAGCTTGCCAGAACGTCGCCGGCACGCCCCTCGCCGAGCGCGTCGAACGCGGCCCGTGCCGCGAGCATTCCGGTCAGGATGGCATTGTGGCTACCTTTGAGGCGCGGCACATTAACGAAACCCGCCGCGCAACCGATCAGCGCGCCTCCTGGAAAGACGAGTCTCGGCACGGCTTGAAAGCCGCCCTCGGTGATGACACGCGCGCCATAAGCGATGCGGCGGCCCCCCTCCAATATCGGCCGGATCAAGGGATGCGTCTTGAAGCGCTGGAATTCGTCGAAGGGCGAGAGATACGGATTCTTGTAATCGAGATGGACCACAAATCCGACGGAGGCGAGATTGTCGCCATAATGATAGACGAAAGATCCGCCGCCGGTGCGGTTGTCGAGCGGCCAGCCCATGCTGTGCATGACAAGACCGGGGCGATGCTGCGCCCTGGGCAGTTCCCACAATTCTTTCAAACCGATTCCAAAACTTTGCGGCTCGCGCCCCTCTGCCAGTCCGAACCGCGCGATGAGCTGCTTTGCCAGCGATCCGCGCGCCCCTTCCGCGATGAAGATGTATTTGCCGCGCAGCACCATGCCCGGCGTGTAATTTTCCTTGTGATGGCCATCACGCGCGACACCCATATCGCCGGTGATGATTCCAACAATTTGGCCGGCCTCGCCGAGCTCGATATCCACGGCCGCGAACCCGGGATAGATCTCCACGCCCAGAGCTTCGGCTTGTTTGGCCAGCCAACGGCACAGAAGCCCCAGGCTGATGATGTAATTGCCGCGATTGCTCATCAGAGGGGGAATCAAAAGGTTCGGGATGCGAATGCTTCCGGCCGGCCCCAAAAAATAGAAGCGATCATCGGTCACTTGCGTCTCGACGGGCGCGCCGCGCGCCTTCCAGTCCGGAATGAGCTTGTTCAGACCGATGGGATCGATGACGGCGCCGGACAGAATATGCGCGCCGACTTCAGCGCCCTTCTCCAGCACGCAGACATTGAGCTCCCGTCCCGCATTTTGCGCGAGCTGCTTCAAGTGAATGGCAGCGGCGAGGCCCGCAGGGCCGGCGCCCACGATCACGACATCGAATTCCATGGTTTCGCGTGAGTCGCTCATGCTCCGTCTTTACCACCCCAGTGTCGTGGTTTCGAAGTACGCATCATTCGGATATCGGGCTGCGAGCGAACTTCGAAACCAAAACGACACTGGGAATCAATACGTTGCTAGTGTTCTTCGATTCCAAAATTCGTAAAGAGCATGATATCGAGATGGTGCGAATTTCGGAATCGGGACACTAGCTGACGATCGCGAATCCTTGGCATAACATCGCGCCATGACTCATCCGACGCGCGATGAATCGCTTTCCCTCTTGCGCTGGCTCCTGGAAGCGGGTGCCGACGAGGCCATCGTCGAGCAACCGGTCAACAGATTCGCCCGTCCCATGCCGGCCCCCCTCCCCGACCCGTCTTCGCGCCAAAGCGCTACGAAGCGTTCGACCCTTCCTCCCGCCTTCGCCGAGGCTTCGGCGGGCAAGCAAGGAGAGGGCAGGAATACCAGCGCCCAGGCTGTTTCGCTCTCCACTGCACCGGGGGCAGCGCGGGCTTTGGCGGCCTCTTGCGCCACCCTCGCGGAGCTCAGGACGGCGCTGGGAAATTTCGATGGCTGTGAGCTGAAGCGTACCGCAAAGAACACGGTTTTCGCCGACGGCACGCCGGAGGGGCGCATCATGCTCATCGGCGAAGCACCCGGGCGCGACGAGGACGAGCAGGGCCTTCCCTTTGTCGGCCGCGCCGGGCAGCTCCTCGATAAGATGCTCGCCGCAATCGGGCTCGACCGGAGCAAGGTCTACATTACCAATGTGCTCAACTGGCGCCCGCCACAGAATCGCGATCCCTCCCCCGAGGAAGCCGCGGCCTGCCTTCCCTTCCTCCATCGCCACATCGAGCTCGCCGATCCTAAGCTTGTGATCCTGCTCGGCGCCGTCTCTGTGCGCCATGTTCTGGGACTCACCGATGGCATCCTGAGGTTGCGTGGAAACTGGCAATTCTACCAAAACGGGCAATTGGGGCGTGCCATCCCGGTAATGCCCACCCTGCATCCGGCTTATTTGCTTCGCCAAACCGCAGCTAAACGCCTGGCATGGCGAGATCTTTTAACAATCTCCGATAAGATCACAGAACTTGGGCTTGCCTGATCCGATTTGGATGGGCACCATGGGCGGGTCCTGGAGGCATATTTGCGAAAACTTGCCGTTACCTCGCTCGCGGGATTCGTCTGCTTGGCCGCGTTGCCGACCGCTTATGCAGCGGATCAGGTGACCAGCTATACCGTTTTATCGCCCGACGACGTGAAGACCTATGGCGCCATTTTCGCCGCCCAGAAGACCGGGCAATTCGCCAAGGCAGACAGCCTGACAGCCAAGCTCGAGGATAAATCCCTTGTCGGCTATGTGCTGGAGGATCGCTATCTCGGGCCGAATTACCGGAGCAAGTTCGCTGAGCTGAAGGCTTGGCTCGACGACTATGGCGACCTTGTGGGCGCGGACCAGATCTACCGGCTCGCGGTCAAACGGGCGCCCAAAAAGACCCCGGTACCCGCGCCTCAGCGCGCCCATTGGCGAGGCGCCGCCGGGGACGGCTCGGCTTTCGGGGATATGACCGTCCAATCGGACGCCGCCGAGCGCGTTGCGGCTCAATTGCGCGCCGCCGAGCGCGACGGCAAGCCCGATGCCGCCGATGCGTTGTTGCGCAAGGCCTCCCTTCCTCAGGGCGACATGGATCGGCTCATTGCCTATGTGGCGACAGCCTATCTGGCGGAGAACAAGGACCGGCAAGCCCTGGCTCGAGCTCAGGACGTCATCGCCCGGGGTGGCGTGGCAGCCACCCAAGGCCATTGGATCGCCGGTCTCGCTGCCTATCGCCTCGGCCGATTCGAAAACGCGGCAGAGCATTTCGAAGCCGTCCTGCCGAGCGCCAATGCGCAGCGCACCTATTCAGCCGCGGCGTTTTGGGCAGCGCGCAGCTGGACCCGCACCACGCATCCCGAGCGCGTGCTCACCCTTTATGAACGCGCCGCCTCTGCGCCCGACACATTTTATGGGCTTTTGGCGACCAGAGTTCTCGGACGCGACATGAACGCGGATTTCGCCGAGCCGGCGCTCGATACGGTCTCCTTTGCGGGCTTGATGCTTGAAAAACCAGCCCACCGTGCGGTCGCGCTTTGGCAGATTGGCCACACCGAGCCTATCGAAGCCGAGCTTGCCCGTGCCTTCGGCCAGATGTCGCCCGATCTCGATCCGGCCTTCGCCGCTCTGGCGCGGAACTTGGGATTGCCGGCGCTGGAATTGCGCGCCGCCGAAACCGCTGCGCCCACCGTGAAGCTTACGAGCCTTTATCCGGTTCCGCCCTATGAGCCTCAGGGCGGTTATGCGCTCGACCAGGCCGTCGTACTGGCATTCGCAAAGCAGGAGAGCCGATTCCAACCCGCGGCCTTGTCGAAAGCCGGCGCGCGCGGCGTGATGCAGATCATGCCCCAGACCGCGGCCACCATCACCCATGACCGTTCCCTCGCCGGCTCCAACAAGGAGCGGCTGGATGATCCTATCTACAGCCTGACCTTGGGTCAGAATTATTTGCTCGATCTGATCGAGCGGCAGAACGGTGATCTGTTCAGCATCGCCGCTGCCTATAATGCCGGTGAGGGCAATCTGTCGAAATGGCAGGCATTGCGGGAAGGCGACACCGATCCGCTGTTGTTCATTGAAACCATCCCGCTTGCCGAGACTCGCGATTACATCAAACGCGTGATGGCGAATATGTGGATGTACCGCCGCCGGCTGGGCCAGCCCACGACCGGGCTGGACGATGCGGCGGCAGGCGGCTGGCCCACCTACACACAAACCGCTACGGTTCCTGCGCATTAAGTCCGTGGCAGCCTATGCCTGCTCCTCCTCGCGAGTTCATACCCGTGCGCATCGCCGTGATGACGGTGTCGGACACCCGCACGCGAGAAAACGATACGTCAGGAGATGTTCTGGAAGCCCGTGTGCGCGATGCCGGCCATGTGGTCGCGGATCGCACGATCGTATCTGACGATGCCGGACGCATTGCCGATCAGCTCGTCAAATGGATTGCCGATCCCGAAATCGACGTGATCATTTCCACCGGCGGTACTGGACTCACGGGCCGCGACGTGACGCCCGAAGCGTTCCGCAGCGTGTTCGAAAAAGAGATCGATGGCTTCTCCGCGATCTTCCACCGCATTAGCTATGACAAGATCGGCACCTCGACGATCCAGTCGCGATGCTGCGCGGGCGTGTGCAAAGGCACCTATTTGTTTGCGCTCCCCGGTTCGCCGGGCGCGGTCAAAGACGGCTGGGACGGGATCCTCAAGCAGCAGCTCGATTACCGTCACAAGCCCTGCAATTTCATCGAGATCATGCCGCGGCTGGAAGAGCACCGCCGCCGCGGCGGTTAGCTCGCCGGACGCGGCGGCGGGACATTCCGCCATGGGCGGCACGAAGCTGTACCCTGCTGCGACGCTTCGGGTGTGCAGGCCGCGCGCTCCGCAGGCTGCGCATGGGTCGACGCCACATTTTTCGCAGGCAGAGCGGGCGGCGCGGCATTGACGATGATCGGCGGCCGCGGAGCAGGCCTTGCTTCGTGCGACAGATCCAATGGCGCGGAAATAGATACCCGGCCCGTGTTCTCCATCGCGTCAGCCGCTGTGAAGGCGCAAGTCGCGAGCGCAAATGCCGTAAGCGTTCTCAGGATGCCCATCGCACACCTCACCGTTCACGCGCGCTCCTCCATCGGAAAGGTTCGGCGAGCGGTAAGGTTCCGCTGCTTGGGAGGATCACCTTTGCGGCGCAGGTCCACCCGAAGGCGGAGGCGTCGCCGGTACCGACTGCCAGGGGCCGTTGCAGTTCCGCACATAGGGGTAGAACCCTTGCGGATTGTCGCAGCGGTACCAGTTCTGCTCCGGCGGGGGCGCGTCAGGTGGCGGCAGATAGCCCGGCTCCGGGATTCTGTCCCGCACGATCACGCGAGCCGGAGGCGGGTAATAGCCATACGGGTAATAGCCGTAGTAGCCATAGCCCCAGCCGAAGCGCGGCCCCCAAAACGGGTCGTACCAAGGATCGTAAAAACCGAAGCCGGGGCCGAAGCCGCCATAGAACCCGCCGCGGAATCGAAAATTGTCGCGATCGCGGAATCCGCCGCGGAATCCCCCGCCACCGCCCCGGAATCCGCCGCCGCCGCCCCTGGCAGGAGAGCCAGCCTGGGCGCCACCACTTTGCGCGCCCTGAGCCGCCGCATCGGTGGCCAATCCGATCAGGGGGGCAGCAACAAGGGCCGCGCATATGGCGGCAAAGACTTTCGACATTGCGTTTCTCCTCAGAGCCTTGGAGGAATTGCGACTCGCTGCAAATGTATTGTGCAGCAAAAGATTTTCCAGAGTGCGTTTTTCGCAAACGCCAGCTGAACAATAGCTGAATAGAGTCCGAAGAATCTTTGTCTTGAATCAATGTTCTTGCTTTGTTCTTTCTATGGCTTTAAGTTTTCTCCATGACCCGCTTGCTGACCGCCGCTGCCGATCCGCGCCTGCTGAAAGGCCGAGGAGCGCGATCCAACGATTCCAGCCGCTATGATAACGAGCGACGGGTCGGGTTCGATGACGGCTGGAGCCGCGACGACGAACCGCCCCCGCCGATTAAGACCGAAATTCAGCGCGATGCGACTCGCACCATCATCGCGCGCAACACCTCGCCAGACATCTCGTTCAATCAGTCGATCAATCCCTATCGCGGCTGCGAGCATGGCTGCATCTATTGTTTCGCGCGCCCTACCCACGCTTATCTTGGCTTCTCTCCCGGGATCGATTTCGAAAGCAAGCTGCTGGTCAAGCCCGATGCCGCCAAGCTGCTCGAAGCGGAACTGCGAAAACCTTCCTATCAGCCTCAGGTGATCGCCATGGGGACGAATACCGATCCCTATCAGCCGATCGAACGCGAATGGCGCGTGACCCGCTCCATTCTTCAGGTGCTTGCGGAATTCAAAAATCCGGTCGCCATCGTGACGAAATCGGCGCTGATCGCGCGCGACATCGACATCTTGGCGCCCATGGCCGCCGAGGGCCTCGCGAAAGTCGCGCTCTCGATCACCACGCTCGACCGCAAGCTCGCGCGCATCATGGAGCCACGCGCCGCCACGCCGGAGCGGCGTTTGGATACGCTTCGGGCGCTGGCGGGAGCAGGCATTCCCACCGGAGTGATGACCGCGCCCATCATTCCGGCGCTCAATGATGAAGAAATGGAATCCATCCTTGCCGCCGCGGCCGAAGCCGGCGCCGTTCAAGCGGGCTACACGCTTTTGCGTCTGCCGCTCGAGATCAAGGATCTGTTTCGCGAATGGCTCGAAGCGCAGGTGCCCGACAGGGCCAAGCACGTGATGTCGCTGGTTCGCTCCATGCGCGGCGGCAAGGATTACGATTCCAACTGGGCCACACGGATGACCGGCACGGGACCCTATGCAAATCTCATCGCGCAACGCTTTGGCATCGCGACCCGCCGCCTCGGCCTCAACGCCCGGCGCGCGCCGCTGGATGCGTCCAAATTCCGCCGTCCGCCGCGCAGCGGCGATCAGCTCGCGCTCGCGCTCTGAGCCGTTTTGTCCGGATAATTGGAGTTACGAGAAAACGATTCGCCGTAGCGGTCCCTGCGCGGCTTGATGTGGGCAAGTGCAATTCCGTTTCCGTCCTCTCGCGAGTCCGCGCTATGACTCCGCGGAGGGAATCGCCGGGCGGCCTCATCCCGAGGAGCGTCGGTAGGCGTGTATCGACGGGCGATGCCGCATTACATCTTCGAAGCACGCGCGCTGAAGACGATCGATGGTCCCATCGCGGGCGTCGACGAAGCCGGGCGCGGGCCCTTGGCAGGGCCGGTGGTGGCGGCGGCAGTCATCCTGGACCGCAAGCGAATTCCCAAGGGGCTGAACGATTCCAAGCAAATGACTCCCGATGCGCG
>DASQIQ010000039.1:0-13212 GCA_035631495.1 Micropepsaceae bacterium | reverse complement strand
CGAAGCGAGCGAAGGCTGCCGCGCCGAAGCCCAAAGGGCGAAGGCGGGCTATGTCTCGGCTTCCGAGAGATGTTCGCATGACCTACGTATATATACTCCGGAGCCTGGAACATCCTGATCGCTTCTATATCGGCGTCACAGCCGACCTGCGCTCTCGCCTAAAGAGGCACAATGCCGGTGAAGTGTCCCACACGGCCAAATATGCACCCTGGGTGATCAAGACCTATGTCGCGTTCTCAGACGAGAAGCAGGCGGTTGCATTCGAAAAATATCTTAAATCTCCTTCAGGCAGAGCCTTTGCGAAGAAGCGGCTTTGATACGATCCAGTCCAGACGAAATGGGCACTGAAGCCATGGAGGGGACTGACCCATGTTTGTGATCGAGGATGAAGCACACGCGGAACCGCAAGAAGGCCGATTCCAAACCCGACAGGAAGCAATCACGGAGTTGCGGCGCAGGGCTACGATCTCATGGAACGAGGTACCCAATCGTGCGCCTTGCACCAACTGGCCCAACTGCGGTCGGCGATACGAGTTAGTGGAGTACGACGCCACCGAGTTGCCTTGGAAGGAGCTATCGCGGGTTGTGGTACTCAATATCTCGGCTTCCGGCGTGCGGTGGGTCAAAGCCGAATAGGGACATCGCTATCCAGTGCCCAGTTAGTTTGGCCTTGCGCATCGGCGAGCTACGGCTCGGCAGGCCATGTTCAGGAACACAACGGCCAGCTTGCGACGAATTCATATCCCCACTTACCCAGGCAGGGTAGAACAGTGACCGCCATGATCGGTCGCTTATGATGCGTTTCGCCCGTTTCCTCGCTGCCGGAAGCGCCGTCCTCGTGCTCGCGGCGGCCTGCGGTGGACTGCGCGGCGGCGCTTCGCCCGGAGCCGGCGGGCCCAACGCGGGAATCCGTCCCTTAAGCGAGCAGGAACAGAACATCCGGTTGATGCTGTCCTTCGATGGAAACAGCGATGGCACGGTCACGCGGGATGAGATGGAGGCCGCGCTGAGGCGGCAATTCGAGGCTTGCGACACGAATCACGACGGCCACATCGACATCAAAGAGATGCAGGCGGAGAACGATCGGCGCTTCAGGGTAAACGGCGCCGGCGCCTCGCCGCTGATCGACTGGAACCAGAACGGCGAAATCGATTTCGACGAATTCGCAACGACGGCACGCTCTTTGTTCGCCGAGCTCGATAAGGATATGGACGGAAAACTGGTCCCAAACGAGCTTCGGTTGGTCCCGCCTGGCCGCGGCCGGCCGCCGCCCATGGAAATGCCACCGGGAGGCCGGGGGCGGCAGTGAAGGCCGGGAGACCGGCTTTCCCCGGGCCAACCAAGTGATGTAGTTTTCTGCTGTTGTGGAGGTATCCGTTATGAGAGGCATATTGGGTCTTATGGCCGCTGGGACGTTGGGGGCTGTTCTGACTGCGGCAGTCAGCCAGGCTGCTCAGCGTCTGCCGGCCGGGTTGCCGCCGAGCGCCGCGCTTTTGTTGCGGTATGACGCCAATCATGACGGTATCGTCACCCGAGAGGAGATGGAGACAGGGCTGAAGGCGGACTTTGAGGCGGCGGATTCCAATCACGATGGCTGCCTCGACCCCGGCGAAGTGCGCATCGAAAACCAGCGCAGGCTGGCACAGGATGGGGCACAGGCCTCGCCTCTGGTCGATTGGAACCTCGATGGCTGTGTGGATGCTCGCGAATTCGGCAACACGGTGCGGTCCTATTTCGACCTCGCCGACAGGACAAAGGACGGACGGGTTACGCAGCTCGAGCTGCGCGGGCCATCTATGCCCATTGCCCCGCGCACGGCCGAGAAAAAACCTGCCCCCGGTATGTCGCCTGACGGGTCGACGACACAGACCCCCACCAATCCGACGACGGGCCTGCCTTATTAAGAGCTTGTTCGGCGGATCGGTGGCGCGCCCCGGACTTCGCCGGGCCGGCGATATGATTGTTGCGAGCAAACGGGCGCCATGAACGAGACCGTGCTGCAGAACGCGCTTCGCTTGCGCCGCGCCGGGAAATTCGCGGAAGCGGCACAGCTTTACAGCGAGCTGCTGCGCGGCGATCCCCGCCACTTCGAAGCTTTGCACGCGCTCGGAATTCTTCATTACCAATCAGGCCGGCTGGAAGAGGCGGAGCGGTTGATCGGGGAAGCGGTTGTGGTCAACCCGAAAGCCGCCGATGCGCTCTACAATCGTGCCTCCCTGTTGTTGAGACTGAACCGGCTCGACGAGGCGGTGGGATGTTTCGACCGCGCCATCGCGCTGAAGCCGGATTACATCGAAGCCATCGGCAATCGTGGAAGCGCGCTGTTGCGTCTGGGGCGCGTGGCGGAAGCTTTGGCGGACGCTGAGAAGATCGCCGCCCTGCGGCCGGATCTTGCCCCAGCATGGGCCAACCGGGCTGGTGCTCTGATGGCCTTGAATCGCCCTGCGGACGCCCTTTCCAGCTATGACCGCGCCCTTGCGCTTAAGCCCGATTACGCCCAGGTCTGGAAGGATCGCGCTGGCAGCCTGGTCGCGCTCGACCGTCACGCGGACGCGCTTGCATCTCTGGGCAAGGCCCTGGAGCTGGAGCCCAAGAACGCCGAGGCGCTATACAGGCGCGCCGAGCTCCAGCTTTGGCTCAAGCGCGAGGCCGAGGCCGTGCTGTCCTTTGAGGCGTTCCTGGCGCTCGAGCCGGGACACGCGGAAGCGTGGAATCTGAAGGGCGTCGCTCTCGTCCAATTGCAGCGTCACGCCGAAGCGCTCAACGCTTTTGACAGAGCGGTTACCCTCGATCCCGGCCACAGCGATGCCTGGAACAACCGCGCAAATGTGTTGTTCGAGCTCAAAAGGTTCGAGCAAGCCGGACGTGATTACGAACGTGCGCTGCAGCTCGCGCCCGATCTTGCCTATGTCGAAGGTTTCTGCATCCAAAGCCGCATACGGGTGTGCGACTGGCGTTCTTTGGAGGATGACCGGCTGAGATTGTCCGCCGGGCTGAAGGCCGGCAAGCGCATCATCGATCCGCAAGGCAATCTCTCGCTGTCGCGCTCCCCCGAAGATCAGCTGCAATGCGCGCGCATATTCATGGCGGACGAAGCCGCCGGCCCGCCGCTTTGGCGCGGCGAACATTATGCGCATGACCGTATCCGGGTTGCCTATCTCACCGCCGATTTTCGTCCGCACCCGGTGGCGTTTCTGGTTGCGGGGGTGTTCGAGCACCATGACAAACAACGCTTTGAGACGATTGGAATTTCCTTCGGTCCCGGTGCCGAGAGCGAGATCCGCGCCCGCATCGCTTCGGGATTCGAGCATTTTTTCGACGTCCGCAGCTCGAGCGATGCCGAGATCGCCGCGCTGCTCAAGCGGATGGAAGTCGACATCGCAATTGACCTGATGGCCTTCACCGAAGGCTGCCGGCCCGCGATTCTCGCCCAACGGCCAGCGCCCATTCAGGTGAATTTTCTCGGTTTTCCGGGGACGATGGGCGCCGCCCACATGGATTACATTCTCGCCGATCGCGTCCTCATTCCCCACGATCAACAGCGTTTTTACGCGGAAGCCGTGGCTTATCTTCCCGACACCTACCAGGCCAACGATTCCAAGCGCCGCGTCGCGGACAAAATTCCCACGCGCGCCGAAGCGGGCCTGCCGGACCATGGCTTCGTGTTCTGTTGCTTCAACAACAATTACAAGATCATGCCGGAGATGTTCGACATCTGGATGCGGCTGCTACTCAACGTCGAGGGCAGTGTGCTCTGGCTGCTGCAGGACAATGCGGCGGCCGTGGCGAATCTTCGCACGCAAGCAAAGGAAAGGGGCGTCTCACCCGAGCGTTTGGTTTTCGCAGCCCGCACGACCCCCGCCGAGCATCTGTCGCGGCAGCGTTTGGGCGATCTTTTCCTCGACACATCGCCCTACACCGCACATACGACGTGCAGCGATGCGCTCTGGGTCGGACTGCCGGTCGTGACCTATCTGGGTCCCACCTTTGCCGCGCGCGTGGCGGGAAGTCTTCTCAACGCGGTCGGGCTGCCCGAATTGGTGACGGGCTCGCCCGGCGAATATGAGAGTCTGGCGCTGCATCTGGCTCGCGATGCCGGCGCGCTGAAAGCGGTGAAGGTAAAGCTCGCTCGCAATCGCGATACTCATGCCTTGTTCGATACGGCGCGGTTCACGCGGAATTTGGAGAAGGCCTTCACGCGCATGGTAGAACGGCACCGGAGCGGGGTTCCGCCGCAGGCCTTCGCCGTCGAGGCCGAGCCATGAACGAGGTGCTGCAGAATGCGCTTGCCTTGCGCCGCGCCGGAAAGCTCGCGGAAGCGGCACAAATCTATGGCGACATATTGCGCGCCGAGCCGAGGAATTTCGAAGCTCTGCATGCGCTCGGAATCCTGCGTTACCAATGCGGAGAATTGGAACAGGCTGAGCGTCTGATCGGCGAAGCCGTCACGGTCAATCCCCGTGCGGCCGATGCGCTCTACAATCGCGGCTCGCTTCTGCTGAAGTTGAAACGTTTCGAGGAAGCGCTCTCCTCATTCGGACAGGCGCTGGCGGTCAAGCCGGACTATGCCGAAGCGCTTGGCAATCGCGGGGCCGTTTTGATGGAACTGGGCCGCCATTCCGAATCTCTTGCCGATTTTGCCCGCCTTACAAATTTGAGGCCGGGTCTGGCGGAAGCATGGAACAATCAGGCCGGAACGTTGCTCAAATTGACGCGCTACGACGAAGCGCATGCGAGCTATACAAAGGCCCTGGCGATCCGGCCAAATTATCCCGAGGCGCGAAAGGGCCGCGCCGCCGCGGCTTTTGCCTGCCGGCGGTTCGCGGATGCGCTGGCCGATGCGGACCAAGCCTTGACCTTCGACCCACGAAACGCTGACGCGTGGGAGCAACGCGCCAATGCCCTGGCTGAGCTGAACCGGCGTGAAGAAGCGCTCGCAAGCTTTGACCGGCTCCTCGAGCTTAAACGGGGCAGCATCGATGCCCTGCACAATCGCGCAAACATCCTGGTGATGCTCAGACGCTATGAAGAGGCCGCGCGCGACTATGCCGAAGTGCTTCGCCTTCGCCCGGATTACCCCTACGCACCCGGCCATTTGGCGTTCGCGAAGCTGTGCACCTGCGACTGGCGGGATTACGAGAGCGAGAGAGAAAGAGTTCGCGCGGGTTTGCGGGAGAAGCGGCTGGTTTCCCCGCCTTTCCAGGCGCTCGTTTTGTCGGAAGATCCGGCCGACGCATATCACGCGGCGCGGCTTTGGATGGAGCAGTCCGGTCCGTTTCCCGGAGCGCCGCTCTGGCGCGGCGAGCCTTACCGGCATGAGAAGATCCGCGTAGCCTATCTTTCGGCGAATTTCCACGAGCATGCGGTGGCACGGCTCATGGCGGGCGTACCGGAACACCATGATCGGCGGCGCTTTGAAACCTTCGCGTTTTCCTTTGGCCCCGACAGTCCGGGACCCTTGCGTGCGCGCCTGAAGAACGCGTTCGATGATTTCATCGATGTCAGCAATCAAACCGACGAGCAAGTCGCGCTGGCGTTGTGCGATTTCGAAGTGGACATTGCGATCGATCTGATGGGTTTCACCGAAGGCAGCCGCCCGGGAGTTCTCGGCTTCCGCCCCGCGCCCGTCCAAGTGAACTATCTTGGCTATCCTGGAACCACCGGCGCGCCATGGGTGGATTACATCTTGGCCGATGCCGTCGTGATTCCACCCCAGCAAAAGGTTCATTACCGGGAGCAGGTCGTCTATCTGCCCAACACCTATCTGCCTGCAGACAACAAGCGAAAGATTTCGCCGCGCATACCTTCTCGCGCCGAGGCGGGCTTACCGGATTCCGGCTTCGTATTCTGCTGTTTCAACAACAATTACAAATTCACGCCGGCATTGTTCGATGTGTGGATGCGTATTCTGGGTGCGGTGAAGGGAAGCATCTTGTGGCTGTCCTATCCGAACGCGAGCACGATAGACAATTTGAGACGCGAAGCTTCGATGAGGGGCGTTTCGCCCGAACGGCTGATTTTCACCTCTTACGTAAAGTCCGATGACGATCACCTTGCCAGGCTCAGTCTCGCCGACCTGTTCCTCGACACGCTCCCCTATAACGCCCATGCCACGGCGAGCGATGCCTTATGGGCCGGCGTGCCGGTTCTGACGGTCGCAGGCGCGAACTTTCCCGGCCGTGTTGCTGCGAGTCTTCTTCATGCCATCGGCATGGCGGATTTGGCCGCGCCCTCTCTCAAAGCCTATGAAGAGCACGCTGTGAAATTGGCCGGCGATCCATCGGAGCTCGCCGCTCTCAAAGCGAGACTTGCGCGCCAGCGTGATACAGAGCCCCTCTTCGACATAGCCCGATACACGCGAAATTTGGAGCACGCTTACGAGGTGATGTGGGGTCGCTCCCAGCGCGGGTTGCTTCCTGATGGCTTTGCGATCGAGAGTGGGTCATGAGCGAGGCATTGATGCAGGACGCGCTTGCCCTGCGCCGCGCCGGCAAACTCGCCCAAGCTGCGGAGCTCTATGGCGAGGTTCTGCGCAGCGAGCCGAAACATTTCGAGGCGTTGCATGCGTTGGGGATTCTCCATTATCAGGGCGGGCGATTGGAAGAAGCCGTGCGGCTCATTGGCGAGGCGTCAAACGTCAATCCTAAAGCTGCCGATGCCGCCTATAACCACGCTTGTCTGCTGCAGCGTCTCAATCGGTCGGCGGAAGCGCTTGTCTCTTTCGACCGCGCGCTCGCCATCAAGCCGGATTATTTGGAGGCGCTGGTCAATCGCGGTGGCGCCCTTTGGGCGCTGAAGCGTTACGAAGAGGCGCTGGCGAATTCCGATTCCGTGATCCAGCTCAAGCCGAACTTCGCCGAGGCCTGGAACAATCGCGGCAGCGTCCTGCAAGTTCTCGAGCGTTTCGACGAGGCCCTTGAGGCCTATGATCGCGCGTTGGCGCTCAAGGTGAATTACACCGATGCGTGGAAGAACCGCTGCACGCTGCTCACGATCCTCAACCGTCATGACGCCGCCCTGGAAGCCGCCGACAAGGCGCTCGCCTATGCGCCGAACGACCCCGATCTTTGCGGGCGCCGTGCCGATTTGTTCGCGCTGCTCAATCGCACGGAGGAAGCCGCGGCCGCCTATGAGAAATATCTTGCGCTGAGACCCGACGACGCGGCGGCCTGGCATGCGAGGGGATTTGCGTTGCAGATGTTGAATCGCCGCATCGAGGCGCTTTCGTGTTTCGACAAGGCGGTGGAGTTTGCGCCGGACAATCGCGAATGGCGTACAAGCCGAGCCAATATGCTGTTCCAAGTGGAGCGGTTCGAGGCCGCGGCGCGCGACTACGAGATGTTGCTTGAGGATGCCGCCGCACCGGCCTGGGTTCGCGGCTACCTGACGATTTGCCGCTTGCATTGCTGCGACTGGCGTTTTCTTGCCGAAGAACGCCCGAAGATTGCCGCGGCATTGGAAGCTGGGCAATTCATTGTGGACCCGACGGGAAATGCCTTTATTTCTGATTCTCTTGCGGAGCAATTGCGCTGCGCACGCATCTGGGCCGCCGAAAAATATCCACCGGCAGCGCCTTTGTGGACCGGCGAACGCTATCGCCATGACAAGACCCGCATCGCCTATCTCTCGGCGGATTTTCGTGCACACGCGACCGCGTTCCTGATGGCGGGGGTGTTCGATCACCACGACAAGGCCCGCTTCGAGACCACCGCGATTTCCTATTCGGCCGACGACAAGAGCCCGATGCGGGCGCGGTTGGTGGGCGCATTCGATCATTTCATCGACGTGCGGGCAATGAGCGATGCCGAGGTCGCCAAACTCCTGCGCGAGAGGGAGATCGACGTCGCCATCGATTTGAAAGGCTATACCGCAGAAGGACGCCCCGGAATCCTGAGCCACCGTCCGGCGCCGGTCCAGGCCCATTATCTCGGCTTTCCCGGAACCATGGGCGTCGGCTATGTCGATTATCTGATCGCCGATCCCGTCATCATTCCGCAGGAGCATCGGGCTTTCTATGCCGAGCAGATTGCCTATCTGCCCGACACCTATCAATGCAACGACCGCAGGCGCCGGGGGGCGGAGCGCATTCCCACCCGCTTCGAAGCCGGACTTCCATCGGGATTCGTCTTTTGTTGCTTCAACAACAATCACAAGATTGCGCCGGAGATTTTCGAAATCTGGATGCGTCTGCTGCGCGGCGTCGAGGGCAGCGTGCTCTGGCTGTTGCAAGACAATGCCGCGGTGGCGGGCAATTTGAAGCGGGAAGCGCGCGCTCGCGGCATCGCCCCCGAACGTTTGATTTTCGCTGGGCGGACCGATCCGGCTGGGCATCTCGCGCGCCACAGTCTTGGCGATCTTTTCCTCGATACGCTTCCTTATAATGCGCACACCACGGCGAGCGACGCTTTGTGGGCGGGCTTGCCGCTCGTCACAATTCTGGGCTCGACTTTTGCAGGAAGGGTCGCCGCAAGCCTGCTTCATGCGGCGGGCTTGCCGGAATTGGTGACGCATTCGCTTGCCGATTATGAATCGCTGGCGCTGAGACTTGCGAGGGAACCTTCCGCCCTTGCATCTGTGACAGCCAAGCTGCGCGGCAATCGCGATGCGTGCCCCCTGTTCGATACCGAGCGCATCACGCGCAACCTCGAAACGGCCTATACGATGATGTGGGAACGGTATCAGCAGGGACTGGGCCCCGCGACGTTCCAAGTTCCGGGCGCTCTGCCGCCATGAACGAGGCGCTGCTGCAGACCGCGCGCAGAGCGCATGCGTCGGGCAATCTTTCCGAAGCGGCGCGAATCTATGCGGAGATCCTGCGGGCGAATGCCAAGAATTTCGATGCCCTCTATGCGCTGGGAATAGTCCATTTCGATCGGGGCGGTTTTGACGAGGCGCGCCGTGTGCTGGCCGAAGCCGTCAAGTTGAATCCCCAATCTCCCGACGCGCTGTTTGCGCATGGCTGCGCGCTACAGCGGCTCAATCGCCACGGTCAGGCGCTGGCAGCGTTCGAGCAGGCCTTGGCCCTGAATGGCGAATATGATTTGGCGCTTCTGCGCCGGGCCGATGCTCTGCGCTCGCTGGGACGGTTGCGGGATGCGCTTGAAGCCTATGATTTCTACCTCGCGCGAAATCCCAATGTCGCCGAAGCCTGGCACAATCGCGGCGTGGCGCTTTCCGAGTTCAAACGCTTCGAGGATGCGGTTTCCTCGTTTGGAAGAGCGCTGGATTTGAGGCCGGACAGCGCCGAGTCCTGGCACAACCGGGGCACGGCGCAGGTCGAGTTGAAGAATTACCAGGAGGCTGTTTTCGATTACGAGAAGGCGGTCGCGCTAAGGCCGGAGCTACCATATGCGCGCGGAAATCTGCTGCTGGCGAGGCTTCAATGCTGCGATTGGCGCGACTTCGCGCAAGAGCGGACGGCAATTGCCGCCGGCTTGCGCGCAGGCTCGCCGACAATTGTTCCCTTCGGAAATCTGATGATTTCCGATTCCCCTGCCAATCAGTTTCAATGCGCGAAGCTGTGGATGGAACGGCATGGTGTGGCGGCTCACTCATTGTGGCGGGGCGAGCGCTACGATCATCAGCGCATTCGCGTCGCCTATATTTCCGGCGATCTTCGAGTCCATCCGGTTGCGATCCTGATGGCGGGTGTGTTGGAACAGCATGACCGCGAGCGTTTCGAAGCGATCGCCGTTTCCTTTGGCCAGGACGATCAGAGCGATATCCGCACGCGTGTGAAGGGAGCGGTCGAAAGCTTCATCGATGCGCGCGGGCTAAGCGATTTCGAAATCGCTTCGTCGTTGCGCGAAAGGGAAGTGGATGTCGCGGTCGATCTTATGGGGCTGACGGCCGATTGCCGCACCGGCATCTTCGCCTTTCGTCCGGCGCCAGCCCAAGTCAACTATCTCGGCTATCCCGGCACCATGGCGTCGGAATCCATGGATTACATCATCGCCGACCGCGTGGTTATCCCCGAGGGAGAGCAACACCACTACCGGGAGAAGATCGTCTATCTACCCGACAGCTATCTTCCGAGCGATGACAAACGCCGCATCGCTCCGCATCGCCAGAGCCGCGCGGAAGCGGGATTGCCACAAGAAGGTTTTGTCTTCTGTTCCTTCAACAACACCTACAAATTCATGCCGGAGATGTTCGCCGTCTGGATGCGTCTGCTCCGCAAGGTCGAAACAAGCGTATTGTGGCTGCCCGAAAGCAATGCTTCCGCGCAGCAAAATCTCAAACGCGAGGCGGAAGCTGCAGGAATCGATGCCAGGCGGCTTGTTTTCGCGCCCCATCTTGCTTCCCCTGACGAGCACCTGGCGCGGTTGTCTCTCGCCGATCTCTTTCTGGATACGCTTCCCTGCAATGCCCATTCGACGGCAAGCGATGCTCTTTGGGCCGGGCTGCCCGTCCTCACATGCATGGGATCGACCTTTGCTGGCCGTGTGGCTGCGAGCTTGCTTCATGCACTTGGTCTGCCCGAACTGGTCGCCCGCTCGCTTGCCGATTACGAAGCAAAAGCCCTCTTCCTCGCGGCGGACGCCGGGGCCATCGCGGATCTCAAGGCAAAGCTCGCGCGTCAGCGCAAGACGGCCCCACTCTTTGATACCGCACGCTTCACCCGGAACCTCGAATCCGCCTTCACGACGATGCGTGATCGCAGCGCAAGGGGAGAGGCGCCGCGCAGCTTTGCCGTTGGCGAGACGGCGTCATGAACGAAGCCTTGCTCGCCAGCGCCGTGCGCGCGCATCAGGCGGGCAATCTCGCCGAAGCCGCGCGGCTCTATAGCGCCGTCCTCAAGGGAGCCCCGCGAAATTTTCAGGCGATCTATCTTCTGGGCTTCATAAAGATGCAGCAGGGGAGCTTCGATGAGGCGGAACAACTCATTGGCGAAGCGACAAGGATCAATCCGCAGGCGCCCGATGCTTTCTACAATCGAGGCTGTGCCTTGCAGCATTTGCAGCGTCACCAGGAGGCGCTCGCGGCCTTCGATCGGGCTTTGGCTTTGAAACCGGACTATGGCGATGCGCTGACCAATCGTGGGGCGACATTGCTCGCGCTGCAAAATTACCGCGAGGCTATTGCAAGCTTCGATGCGGCCCTGGCGCTGCAGCCCGGCGACTCCGAAGCCCTGAGCAACCGGGCAACCGCGCTGTTCGAAATGCGGCGCTATGATGAATCGGCGGCTGCCTACCGGCGGCTCATCGAACTCGCGCCGCAATTTCCTTATACGACAGGAAATCTGGTTCTGGCCCGTGCGTATTGCTGCGATTGGAACGGGTTTGCGCAGGATCGTGCGCGGGTCACGGCGGAATTGCGCGCAGGCAAGCCGACGATTTCGCCTCATGCCAGCACGCTCATCCTGGACAATGCCGAAGACCAGCTCCGCTCGGCCCGCCGCTGGGTGGCTGACCGCTGCCCGCCGTCGCCATCGCCGCTCTGGCGCGGTGAGATCTACCGCCACGAGAGGATTCGTGTTGCCTATCTCTCCGCCGATTTCCAGGCCCATGCCACAGCCTTCCTGATCGCCGGCGTTTTCGAGCAGCATCACCGCAATCGTTTTGAAACCATCGCACTCTCCTTCGGGCCGGATGATCGGAGTGAGATGCGCGCCCGGCTCAGGCGAGGATGCGACCGGTTCGTTGATGTGGCGAGCAAGAGCGATTCAGATATTGCCGGCATGGTCCGGTACTTGGAAGTCGATATTGCCGTCGATCTGAAAGGGTTCACGCAAGGCAGCAGGCCTGGCATTTTCGCCCAGCGGGCAGCGCCGGTGCAGGTGAATTATCTGGCCCATCCCGGCACGATGGGGGCGGGCTATATGGATTACATTCTTGCCGACAAAATCGTGATTCCGCTCGAGCGCCGATCATCCTACGCCGAGAAAATCGTTTATCTGCCCGATTCCTATCAGGCCAATGATTCCGCGCGGACGGTGGCGGAACGTGAGCCATCGCGCGCCCAAGCCGGCTTGCCCGACACCGGTTTCGTGTTTGCGTGTTTCAACAACAGTTACAAGATCACGCCGGCTGTATTCGATGTCTGGATGCGGTTGCTGCGCGCAAATGACGGCAGTGTGCTGTGGCTGCTCAAGGACAATGAGACGGCCACTGCCAATCTGAAGCGGGAAGCAGAGGCGAGGGGTGTCGAGTCACGCCGTCTTGTGTTTGCGCCACGGGTGGATGTCGCCGAGCATCTGGCCCGGCAACGCTTGGCCGATCTGTTTCTGGATACGCTTCCTTGCACAGCCCATACGACCGCAAGCGATGCTTTGTGGGTCGGACTTCCGGTGCTGACGGTTCTGGGCACCACCTTCTCGGGGCGCGTGGCGGCGAGCCTCCTCAACGCGATTGGGCTGCCCGAGCTGGTTGCCTCTTCGCTCGCCGCCTATGAAGCTGCTGCGCTGTCGCTCGCGCGCGATGCTTCGGCCCTTGCGGCGCTGAAGGCGAAGCTAAAGGACAATCGCCGTACCCACGCTCTGTTCGATACGGCCCGCTTCACGCACAATCTCGAGGCTGCTTTTGAGGCCATCTGGAATCGGACCCAGCGCGGCGAACCGCCCGCGGACCTTGCGATTGCGCCTGCGGAGTCCGAAGGTTGAATTCCACCGGCAATCTGCTCGATGATGCCAAGCGCCTAACCCGCGACGGCGATTCCGAGCGCGCCGCCGCGCTCTGCCGATACGTCCTCCAGGCCGACCCACAGAATTTCGAGGCGTTTTATCTGCTCGGCTTTCTCCACGGCCAAAGCCGTGAATTCGACCAAGCACAATATTTCTTCGGCGAAGCCGCCAAACGAAATCCCGCATGGGTCGAAGCATTGTTCATGCGTGGGCACGCCCTTCAGAAACTCGCACGCGACGAAGAGGCAATTGCCGCGTATGGACAGGCCCTGTCGGTCAATCCACATCTGGCCGAGGCGTTGTTGAACCGCGCCGGCTCGCTGTTCCGGTTGCGGCGGTACGAGGACGCGGCCCGCGATTACGAGAATTTGTTGGCACTCGAACCCGACTTTCCGTTTGTGCGTGGAAACCTTTTGTTCTCGCGCATGCATAGCTGCGACTGGCGCGGGTTTGCAGAACAGCAGGCGGCGATCAAGAGAGGCCTTGCCGCCGGCGAGCGCGTCATCGCGCCCTTCGACGCCAAGGCACTCGACCTTTCCGCAGAAGATGAGTTTGTTTCCGCCAAACTCTGGGCGGCCGATCAATGCGGT
>DASQIQ010000038.1:0-9247 GCA_035631495.1 Micropepsaceae bacterium | reverse complement strand
AAGATCGCGCAAGCCGAAGCGCAGGCCGTGGCGGATGTGCGGGCAATCGCAGCCGATGCCGCGATCAGCGCAGCGGAAAAGCTGATTACCGCGAGGTTAGATGACGCAGGCGCGGCGGCACTGGTAAAGCGAGCGCTTGGGGAAATTCCCTCCAAGCTGAACTGAAATCCCAATCTTCATCGATGTGCCAGTCTGACATGACCGTCGCGACGAGACCTCCGTTCCGAGCCGACCATGTCGGTAGCCTGCTGCGCCCCACCGAATTGCACGAGGCCAGGCTCAAAGCCCAGAAGGGCGAAATCACGCCACTCGAGTTGCGCGATGTGGAAGATGCCGCCATCTGCGCCGCCGTGGTGCTTCAGGAAAGGGCCGGTCTGCACGCGGTCACCGACGGCGAATTTCGCCGCGGTCATTACCTCGTCGATTTCCTCACCGGGTTCGAGGGCATCGTGCCTACCAATACGAGCTACGCGCTCGCCTTCAAAGGTGAGGACGGCGCCAGCGGCGAAACCCGCTCCATGCTCACGGTGAACGCCAAGATCAAGCGCGCGCGCCCGGTGATGCTGGATTCATTCCGCTTCTTAAAGGCCATCGCGGGGCACACACCCAAACTGTGCCTCCCCTCGCCCACCTGGATTCACATGCGCGGCGGGCGAAAGACCGTGAGCGAAAGCGTCTATCCCGATATCGAGGAATTCTGGAACGACATCATCTCGGCCTTCCATGAGGAGATTCACGATTTGGCGGCGGCGGGTTGCACCTATTTGCAGCTTGACGAGATCAGCTTCGCGTTCCTCTGCGATGCGACGATCCGCGAGCGCATCAGGGCCGATGGGCTGGACCCCGATGTGGTGACGCGCGATTACGCGCATGTGGTGGACGCGATCGCCGGCGGCGCCCCGCCATCGATGACGGTCACCGTCCATACCTGTCGCGGCAATTTCCAGAGCATGTGGATGGCGGAGGGGGGCTATGACCGCGTTGCTTCCATCACCTTCAATCAGCCTCATGTCGATGGCTATTTTCTGGAATATGACAGCGAGCGTTCCGGCGGCTTCGAGCCGCTCAAATATATTCCCAGGGACAAGAAGGTCGTGTTGGGCCTTGTCAGCTCCAAGAAGCCGCAGCTCGAATCCAAGGACGTGCTGAAGCGGCGCATCGACGAGGCGGCGAAGTTCCTTCCACTCGAACAGCTTTGCCTCTCACCCCAATGCGGCTTTGCCAGCACCCATCACGGCAATCGCATTACCGAAGATGACGAGCGGCGCAAGCTCGCGCTCATCGTGGAAGTGGCGAATGAGGTGTGGGGTTCGCCGGCGTGAACCTCCACCCCCGGAGCGCGCATCCACGCTCCGATCTCTCCACGAGTGGGAATTATTTGCTCTGACTTTTCTGCTTGCCGAAGGGATAGACGAAAACCACCACGACCACGATGGATCCGAGCACCGAGGCGAGTAGAATCGCAATCGTCTCGCTCAAGAAACGCGCATATCCGTCGCCTGCCATGTTTTGTGCCGGATCGCGTGATGAAAACGAGATCGGGAGCTGATCGCCCGGGTGCAGCGTTCTGCAGTCGAACCAGCTGTCGCTTCCTTCCTGAGCGCTTCCTTGCGCCGAGAAAGAATAGGAAACCTCATTGTTGTTCCTGCAATCGGTCTTGAGGACGGTGCCGATGGCCGTCGCTTGATGGGTGGCAATCGTCATATATCGCCACCAGCCATATTGGGCCGCGCCAAGCGCCGTGGCCACGCTGAGCACGGCTGCCATACTGATATAGCTTGCGCGCAGCGTTGGTCTCCCGGTTCAATGCTTATCAGGTATGACGGTGCGGATGTGCAGCTCGCGCAATTGCTTGGCCGAGACTTCCGAAGGCGCACCCATCAGAAGGTCCTGCGCCTGCTGATTCATCGGAAACATCGTCACTTCGCGGATATTGGGCACGTCGGCAAGCAGCATTACGATGCGGTCGATGCCCGGCGCGGTGCCGCCATGGGGCGGCGCGCCATAGCGGAAGGCGTTCAGCATGCCGCCGAAACGATTCTCGGTTTCCTCGCGTGAATAGCCGGCGATCTCGAAGGCCTTGAGCATGACATCGGGGCGGTGATTGCGGATGGCGCCCGATGACAGCTCAACGCCATTGCAGACAATGTCGTATTGGAAGGCGGTGATGCCAAGAATGGTGTCGCGGTCATTGGGATCGAGCGATAAGAATTTCTCGCGGGCAAAATTGGGCATGGAGAATGGATTGTGCGAGAAATCGATGCGCTTTTCGTCTTCGTTCCACTCATACATCGGAAAATCGACGATCCAGCAGAATTCGAAGACGTCCTTGCGCGTCAGCCCTAACTCGTTACCGATTTTCAGCCTGGCGTGGCCTGCGAGAGATGCAGCACGTGCCGCCTTGTCGGCGGCAAAGAACACCGCGTCACCGGCTTTGCACGCCGCCTTCGCGGCCAATGATGCGATGGCCTCCGCCGAAAGGAATTTCGCGATCGGGCCCTTGCCTGCGAGCTGGCCGCCTTCCGCTTCCAAAACGATATAGCCCAGACCGGGCGCACCCTCGCTCCGGGCCCATTCGTTCATCTTGTCGAACCAGGAGCGCGGCTGCGACGCGGCGCCGGGTGCGGGGATCGCGCGTACCGCTTCCTTGCCCTTGAAGGCTTTGAACGAGACATCATCGCGGTCGAAAACGTCCTTCACATCGGCGATGAGGATCGGATTGCGCAAATCCGGCTTGTCCGAGCCGTAACGCAGCATCGCCTCGGAATATGGGATGCGCGGAAACGGCTTGGGCGAAACCTTGCGCCCTTTCGCGAATTCCTCGAACACGCCGTGCAGCACCGGTTCGATCGCGGCGAAAACATCGTCCTGGGTGACGAAGCTCATCTCCACGTCGAGCTGGTAGAACTCGCCCGGACTGCGGTCGGCCCGTCCGTCCTCGTCGCGGAAACAGGGCGCGATCTGGAAATAGCGGTCGAAGCCGGCGACCATGATGAGCTGTTTGAATTGCTGCGGGGCCTGCGGCAGGGCGTAGAACTTTCCCGGGTGGATGCGCGAGGGCACGAGAAAATCGCGCGCGCCTTCCGGGCTGGACGCGGTCAGGATCGGGGTCTGAAATTCGGTGAAACCTTCGGCCACCATGCGGCGGCGGATGGATTGCACCACCTCGGAGCGGAGCACGATGTTCCGGTGCAGCCGCTCTCGCCGCAAATCGAGGAACCGGTAGCGCAGGCGCGTTTCCTCGGGATAATCGAGATCGCCGAAGACCGGTAGCGGCAGCTCTCCCGCTTGGCTCTGGACGGCGATTTCCTCGATGCGCAGCTCGATCTCGCCCGTCGGCAGGTCGGGGTTGATGGTCTCGGGCGTACGGGCGACGATCGGCCCTGTCAGGGTCAGCACCCATTCCGAGCGCGCCTCGGCGACTCTGGCGAAAACCGGGCTGTCCGGCTCGATCACGCATTGGGTGATGCCGTAATGGTCCCGCAAATCGATGAAAAGCAGCCCGCCATGGTCGCGGGAACGATGGACCCAGCCGGATAGGCGTACCCGCGTCCCGACGTCGGAGCGGCGAAGCTTGCCACAATTATGGGTGCGGTAGGCGTGCATAGGCGGGTCCTTTGCCGGGCCGGCGTTTGTGGAAAGTGAGCCGCCCGAAGTCAAGGAGTCTGGCGGGTACCCGCGCCGATTTCGCCTTGGGGACGGGAGGAATGGACGGCCAGCCGGGCCCAAAAGAGGTTCCACAAGGCCCCGGCCGGGCCGAAATGCCCGGAACGGGAAAATTCTCGTTTTATCGGGGGTTTCCGCAAGGAATACGGCGACAGGGACGCGAAGAATCCGCTAATTACCCAGGATGCGCATCATCACGGACACCGCGGCCCTCAAAACACTGGCCGCCGAACTCGAACGCGGCCCCTATGTGGCCATAGACACCGAGTTCATGCGCGACCAGACCTATTGGCCGAAGCTTTGCCTCATCCAGGCGGCGGGGCCCGAGGTCGAGGCGATCATCGATCCCTTGGCCAAGGATATCGACTTGCAGCCCTTCTACGATCTGATGGCCGCAAAATCCGTGGTCAAGGTGTTCCATGCGGCGCGCCAGGACATCGAAATCTTCCATCATCAGGGCGGCGTCATCCCCGATCCCTTCTTCGACACACAGATCGCCGCCATGGTGTGCGGCTTCGGCGAGGCGGCATCCTACGAGACGCTGGTGCGCAAGCTCGCCAAGGCCGAGATCGACAAATCGGCGCGCTTCACCGATTGGAGCCGGCGGCCGCTCTCGAAGCGTCAGCTCGAATATGCGCTCGCCGACGTGACCTATCTGAGGCAGGTCTATGAGCTTTTGTCCAAGGAGCTGGAAAAGACCGGCCGCGCCCCCTGGGTGGAAGAGGAAGAAGCGACGCTCAAGGACCCCGCCACCTATCAATTGGAGCCGAGCGAGGCGTGGCGCCGGCTGAAGCCGCGTTCCAGCAATAAGCGCTTTCTATCTGTGCTTGCCGGGGTGGCGGCCTGGCGCGAGCGCGAAGCCCAGGCGCGCGATGTGCCGCGCAACCGTATCCTGAAGGACGAAGCGGTGTTGGAGATCGCCTCCCACCCACCGGCCGACGCCGAACATCTGAGCCAGATTCGCGCGCTTCCCAATGGCTATGCCAATTCGAAGGCCGGCAAAGCGTTAATCGCCGCGGTCAAGGAGGCGGCGGAGAGCCCTCTTCCCGAAGGCATGCCGCTGCCCGAACGCCGGCGCGGCCGCGAACCCTCGCAAGCGGCACTCGATCTGTTGAAGACGCTGCTGCGTTTGCGCGCGACGCAGTTTCGCGTTGCGGCGCGGCTGGTCGCGGGCACCGAAGATCTCGAACGTCTGGCGGCGGGGGACGATGATGGCGTGGCCGTGCTGCATGGCTGGCGCGCCGAAGTGTTCGGCCATGATGCGGTGGCGCTGCGCGACGGGAAGCTGGCGCTCTCGCTCGAGCGCGGCGAAGCGGTGGTCATCGAGACGGGCGTCGAGAGAAAGCCGCGCGCCGCTAAGGCGCGGTAACACACGTCAGAAAATCTTTTTTGTCTCCGTCGGGATTTTATAAACACCTTCGGGCAGGCGGTCGTTCTCGGCGCAGACCTCTTCTTCGAGACTCGTGACGTTGGATCGGTTGTAGAGGATTCTTCCACTCCATTCGGACGTGAAACTATTGGGATCGTCCACGGTAAATACGACTTCCATTTGCCGGCCATTGTTGATGAGCCGCAAACGCTCCACGACGTGGAGCGCTTCGCTGTGCGGCGTGCCGAAAATATCGACGGGCGTCTTGGCGTTCATGCCCACCGTATCGATGACCAAGACATCGCCTTCGTAATGGCCGACGGATTCTCCGTACCAGGAGGGAGTGAGGTGATCCGAGTGATGGGTGTTCATGGTGATCTGCCGCACCTGATGGTCGCGTTGATAGAGGAGGACGAGTTTTTCAGGCTGTTGCAGAATCTGGATCGGCGCGGGAAGAGTCATCACATTGGGCACGCCTGAAGGCTCGCAGACCTCTTGCGGAGTCGCAATCGGCTTTCCCGCCCTCGCCGCCTCGGTGTGGCGTCTGACTTCCTCGGCAGCCGACGGCTTAAGAATCGGGCTGGTATAATCCCCCTCGAACGTGACGCCGAAATATGTCGGGTCCAACGCGCCTTTGAGGTCGTGCACCGGGTCGGCCTTGAACGGCACACCCTCGAAAACCGCGATCGGTCCGTGTTGCCAAAACCCGGAGAGGTCCGGTGGAGGTGTAGGTTGATAGGCGGGGATTCGCGTGGCTCCCTGAGCAAATGCGCCCGACAAGCCGATCAATGAGACGCCGCCGATGGCGGCAATTATCGCTAGAATGTGCGTTCGCAATCTGCCTGGCATGGAAATCCCATCTGCCGCGAATTGGGTGGTTTCGAATATAGTTCGATCCAGCTAAGCAAACGAGGGCCCTGAAAAGGGACCGTGAGGAGAATGCGATGAGAAGACTGCTGTTCTATTCCTCGCTTTGGGCTTGCATGAGCTTGCTTGCTTCAAGCGCCGTCATCCCTGTCGGCGCGCAGGGGCAGCAGCAGAATGCGATTCTCATCGAGGGCGGCACCTTGATCGACGGCAATGGTGGCACGCCGGTTCAGAACGCGGCCATCCTCATACAGGGCAATCGGATTACGCAGATTGGCCTCAAGGGTCAGCTGCAACGTCCGGCCGGCGCTCAAATTCTCAACGCGGATGGAAAGTATATCGTGCCAGGGTTGATCGATGCCAAGAGCAATTACGCTTCCATCTATGGGGAAGCCTACATCGCCTGGGGCGTGACATCGGCGATCTGGAGCGGCGGCGGCGGCGACGCCAGCATTGCAGAACGCGACGCCATCAATCACGGCATGATCAAGGGCCCACGGCTGTTCGTTTCCTTTGCCGCCATCGCCGGCCCGGGACCGGACGGTAAAAAACAGGACGCCGGCATTCCAGGACGCTATCCCTACATCGCGCACTCACCCGAGGAGGCCCGCAAGATTTCGCAAGAGTTCCTAGCGGCAGGAGCAGACTTCCTTTCTGCCGCCGATGGAGACGGAGCGCCGGAAGTCTTTGCGCCCGTGGTCGAAGAGGCCCACAAGGCCGGCAAGACGGCCGTCATGCGCACGGTAGGCCCGGGCACGGCCGCCAGAGAATGCGCGATGATGGATTGCGACGTACTGATCCACACCGGCGAAGTCGGCGCTCAAATCACCACCGATCAGACCAAAGACAAATGGAAGAACTATATCGGCCTGCCGCCGGACGCATATTCCGATATGGACGACACCAAGGTCCCGGGCATGGTCAAGCTGCTGGTCGATCATCATGTCGCGCTCGAGCCGGATATCATGGCCGCCGACCGGGGCTTCTCCAAGAATTGGAGCCGAGTCCAGCAGGAGGATGTGAATTTTTTCAGCGACCCGGCGCTGAAAGCCTATTACCCCGCGCTTCAGCAAAAAGGCCTTCTCGAAAACGTCAAATCGCCGAGCACCTACCTGACCCCGCAGCAGATTCAACTCAGGACCGCGGGATTCCGCAACCACATGCGATTCCTCAAGGCCTTTGTGGATGGCGGCGGCAAGATCGTGCCGGCCAGCGACATTCCGCAGACGCCGCCGGGGTTGGGCGTTCATCAGGAAATGGCGAGTTTTGTCGAGGATGTCGGCCTGACGCCGATGCAGGCGATCATGGCGGCGACGAGCTGGGGCGCGGATGCGTTCAAGCTGAACGATCTCGGCCGCATCCAAGCCGGCAAGCTGGCGGACGTCGTCATCGTGAACGAGGATCCGACGCGGGACATTCTCAACCTGCGGAAGATCTCAACCGTCATCAAGGACGGGAAGGTTCAGGACCGTAGCTATCACCGCGATTATCTGGCGAATACTTTCAAAGCCGGGCTTTACGACAACAATGGATGCTGCTTCGCCGCGCCGGTTGTCGAAAGCGTTCCTTGGATGACGGCGTTGAAGCAGGCGACGTGGCGGCCAGACAATCTCAATGGCGGATTCGCCGGTCCCGGCGGCATCGAATCCGAGCTCTCTCCGACGCCCGGAATTGAGTCGATCTTTACTTACACCGTGAAACAGGGAAGCGGATCGACCACTTTGACCCTGAAAGGCTTCAACTATGTGCGCGGTTCGCAGGTCTTGATCGACGGCAAACCTATTCCCACAAAGGTTGTCAGCCGGACCGAAGTGCAAGCAACCCTCGACGCCAGCCTCTTGGCCAAGCCCGGCCGCTACTCGATCGTCGTCAAGAATCCGCAGCCGGTTGCCGCGCCCGAATGGGGCGACACTTCGAACCCGGCAAAACTGCTGGTACCGTACAGCTTCACGACCGCGACATCCGAAAACAAGTTCTGAAATGGCAGCGTGAGAGGAAATTGCGATGTCCGGGTTTGCGAAGGCATGCAGGGTCTTGGGCATATTTTGCCTTGGCGTGGCACCTTCGTCCGCCGCAATCGCTCCTGCCTCCTTCCCAAGCGCTTTTGCGCCCAATCCGGGCGTCGCATGGATCACCCATTCCACCGCGTTCATGCCGCCACCTTCGGGTGCGGGTCCCATTGGACAGGATCCCGCGCATCCGTTTGTCAGCAATGAGGAGTTTCGCGACTCCGGCAGGCAGCCCACGCTTCCGGTGGCGGATCTGAACAATCCGATTCTTCAGCCTTGGGTGAAGGAGGAATTGCGCAAGCGCAACGAGCTGGTTCTTGCGGGGAAAGGCGGATTGAGCCCGGCGGCGAATTGCTGGCCGGTCGGCGTGCCCGCCTTCACGCTTCTGCCGATCCAGCCGATATTCTTCATCCCGGGGCCAAAAGAGGTCGTGATCGTTTGGCAAGGCGACCATCATCAGCTGCGCCATGTCTATCTGACAGATAAGCATTCGGCGAAAATTGCGCCGTCCTGGTTCGGCGAATCGATCGGCCATTACGAAGGCGACACGCTGGTCGTCGATACGATCGGAATGAACACGAGAACCTTTGTCGACGATTATTCCACGCCGCATAGCGAGAAGCTGCATGTGGTGGAGCGCTTTCGCGTCATCGAGGGCGGCAAGACTTTGGAAGCAAAGGTTCACGTCGAAGATTCGGGCGCGTTCACGATGCCGTGGGACGGTATCCAGCATTACCAGCGCGTGGAGCCGGGAATCGCGGAGAATGATACGCCGCGCAATCCCATTTCGGGATCAACCGACGCAGGGCCGCTGATCGAACGGGACTGCGCCGAAAACCCGTTCAATTATTTCGGCGGCGGCGGCGTCACGCCGGTACCGCATGCGGACAAAGCCGATTTCTGAACGGCATCTGCGCCCGTGTTTTTGAAATCCTACGCTGATTTTACCAAGCTGCGCCGCCGGAATGGGCGTATCATGTGCGGGCGTGCGTAGCTTGGAAGTGGCCGCTCCATGACAAAAGTCCGAACAATCGTTTTTGCCGCGATGCTGTGTGCAATGCCTGCGGCCGGTTTTGCGGCCGGTGCCGGAGCAGGCTCAGGCGCTTCTCCGGACCCAATCATTCCAAATCCGGTTCCCGGCGGTATAACGCTCGTCCCTGGGACCGTGGTGACGCCGGGAGTGGGCGGATCGGCTGTCACCGGGACGGTGCCTCTTGCGGGCACCATCGGATCGTTTGGGGTCCGCAACCTCAATCCCGGTCTTGGTCCAACGCCCAATCCCGACGCCGCGGGCAATGGCAATACGCTCTATCCCCCTACCTATTATCCGCAGATC
>DASQIQ010000037.1:0-4683 GCA_035631495.1 Micropepsaceae bacterium | reverse complement strand
GCTGCGGTTGAGGCCGCCCTCGCGCGTCTGAAGAAGGAATAGATCATGGCCGTTCGCGTTGCGATCAACGGTTTTGGCCGTATCGGCCGGCTGGTGCTGCGCTCGATCATCGAGAGCGGGCGCAAGGACATCCAGGTCGTCGCGATCAACGATTTGGGCCCTGTGGAGACCAATGCGCATCTGTTGCGCTATGATTCGGTGCATGGCCGTTTTCCCGGCGAGGTGAAAACGCAAGGAGACCGAATGATGGTCGACGGCCAGAATCTGAAAGTGACCGCGATCAAGAATCCGGCCGAGCTTCCTCATAAGGAATTGGGCGTCGACATTGCGCTGGAATGCACCGGCATCTTCACCTCCAAGGAGAAGGCATCGGCCCATCTCGCCGCTGGCGCCAAGCGTGTGCTGATTTCCGCGCCAGCCGACAATGCCGACTTGACCGTCGTTTACGGCGTCAATCACCAGAGACTGGCGCGCGAGCACATCATCGTCTCCAACGCATCCTGTACGACCAATTGCCTCGCGCCGGTCGCCAAAGTGCTGAACGATACGGTCGGCATCGAGCATGGATTTATGACCACCGTGCATTCCTACACCAACGATCAGCCCTCGCTCGATCAGCTCCACAAGGACCTCTATCGCGCGCGCGCGGCGGCGGTATCGATGATCCCGACGTCGACCGGCGCGGCAAAAGCCGTGGGGCTCGTATTGCCGGAGCTGATGGGCAAGCTCGATGGCGTGGCGATCCGCGTGCCGACGCCCAATGTTTCGGTCGTGGACCTGAAAGTCGTGGTCAAGCGCGCCACGACCATCGAGGAGATCAACGCCGCGATGAAGAGGGCGGCGAGTCAGGAGCTGAAAGGTGTGCTCGATATCGTCGATGCGCCGCTGGTCTCGATCGACTTCAATCACAATCCCGCGTCGTCGTCTTTCGCCCTCGATCAGACCAAAGTGGTCAGCGGCACTTTCGTGCGGGTGATGTCGTGGTACGACAATGAGTGGGGTTTCTCGAGCCGCATGTCCGATACCGCGGTTGCCATGAGCCAACTCATCTGAGGTCCATGTACCGAACCCTTGACGATATCGATGTTAAGGGGAAGCGCGTGCTGGTGCGCGCCGATCTCAACGTGCCGATGAAGAACGGCGTGGTTACAGACGCGACGCGCATCGAACGCCAGGCCGCCACGATCAAAGAGCTTGCCGGCAGCCACGCGCGCGTGATCGTGCTCTCCCATTTCGACCGTCCCGGCGGAAAAATCGTGCCCGGCATGTCGCTGAAGCCGCTCGCAGCAGCACTTGCCGATGCGCTGGGGTGCTCGGTCGCATTTTCCGACGATTGCATCGGGCCGGTTGCCGAAGCAGCGGTGGCGAAATTAAAAGACGGCGACGTGCTTCTGTTGGAGAACACACGCTTTCATCCGGGCGAAGAGAAGAACGATCCTGGGTTCGCCAAAGCGCTCGCGGCGCTCGCCGATATCTATGTCAATGACGCATTCTCGGCCGCGCATCGGGCTCATGCTTCGACGGAAGGCGTCGCGCATCTGCTTCCTTCTGCGGCAGGACGCTCGATGGAAGCCGAGCTTTCCCATCTCGGAAAGGCCTTGGATCATCCTGAGCGGCCGGTGATGGCGGTGATCGGCGGCGCCAAGATCTCGACCAAGATTGCGCTCCTGGAAAACCTCCTCGGCAAAGTGGAGATGATGACGATCGGCGGCGCCATGGCGAACACCTTCTTCGCAGCGCAAGGCCACGCAATCGGCCGGTCTCTCGCCGAGACCGATCAGTTCGACACCGCAAGGCGCATCATGGACAAGGCGCAATCCCTGAACGCGACGCTTCTGCTACCCACCGATGTGGTGGTGGCACGAGAGCTCAAGCCCAACGCGCATTCCCGCATCGTCGGCGTTGCCGGGGTCGATGAGGACGAAATGATCCTGGACGTCGGTCCGAGGACCATCCAAGCATTCGGGCGCTTGCTCGCCAAAGCGAAGACATTGGTCTGGAACGGCCCGCTTGGCGCCTTCGAGGTTCCGCCCTTCGACCGGGGCACGGTCGCCGCTGCCAAAGCCGTGGCCGAGCGCACCGTCGAGGGTGGACTGCTTTCGGTTGCAGGCGGCGGCGATACGGTGGCAGCATTGGCTAAGGCGGGCGTCGTGGACGAGTTCAGTTATGTCTCGACAGCAGGTGGCGCGTTTCTTGAATGGCTGGAAGGGCGCACGCTGCCAGGGGTCGCGGCGCTGAACCGCTGAGGAGTAGATGAGGTAGCAGCATGGACAGGGACCAACTCGTCAAAATTGCGAATGCGATGGTGGCGAAGGGCAAGGGTATTCTCGCGGCCGACGAAAGCTCGGGCACCATCAAGAAGCGCTTCGACGCGATTGGGGTGGAATCGACCGAATCCAGCCGCCGGGATTATCGGGAGATGATGTTCCGTGCAGGTCCCGCGATGAAGAACAATATCTCTGGCGTGATCCTGTACGACGAGACCATCCGTCAGAACGCCAAGGATGGCACGCCGTTGGTGAAATTGATCGAGCAAGCGGGCTCGCTACCCGGCATCAAGGTCGACAAGGGGACAAAACCCCTTCCCTTCTGTCCCGACGAGGTGATTACCGAAGGCCTGGATGGCCTGGGCGAGCGCATGGACGAATATCGCAAACTCGGTGCGCGTTTCGCCAAATGGCGCGCGGTCATCGACATCGGGCCGGGCATTCCGACCCACACCGCCATCGACACCAATTCCCATGCGCTCGCGCGCTACGCGGCGATCTGCCAGGCGCATGACATCGTGCCGATCGTCGAGCCCGAAGTGCTGATGGACGGCGGACACGACATCGACCGGTGCTACGAAGTCACGGAGTCGGTGCTGAAGACCGTGTTTCAGGACCTCTATCATCAACGCGTGATACTGGAAGGCATGGTGCTGAAGCCGAACATGGTGATCTCCGGCAAGAAGGCGCCAAAGCGCGCCGGCCCAGAGGAAGTGGCCGAAAAGACCTTGCGCGTGCTCAAGGAATGCGTGCCGCCCGCGGTGGCGGGAATCGCATTCCTCTCCGGCGGACAGTCCGACGAGGAAGCGACGGCCCATCTCAATTTGATCAATCGACTGGGGCCGCTGCCGTGGCCGGTCACCTTCTCCTATGGCCGCGCGCTGCAGCACGAGCCGCAAAAGGTGTGGGCGGGCAAGTCTGAGAATGTGGGGGCCGCGCAGCGCGCTTTCTCGCATCGCGCCCAGATGAACGGCCTCGCGGCGCAAGGTCAGTGGAAGCCCGATTTGGAAAAGGCGGCGTGACGCACTGCCGGCTCTATTTAATCACGCCGCCGAAGCTCGAGCCGAAGCTTTTCGCCGAGACGCTGAAACGCGCGCTGCAAGGCGGCGACGTCGCCAGCGTGCAGTTGCGACTCAAACATGCATCCGATGAAGAGATTTTGCGTGCGGGGGAAATCCTGCTGCCGGTGACACAAAAAGCGGGCGCGGCATTCATCTTAAACGACCGGCCCGACCTTGCTGCCAGGATCGGCGCCGACGGTGTCCATGTCGGACAGGAGGACGCATCCTATGCCGACGCACGCGCCGTAATGGGCGCGAACCGCATCGTCGGCGTGACGTGCCACGATTCACGCCATCTCGCCATCGAGGCGGCGGAAGCAGGCGCCGATTACGTTGCTTTCGGCGCCTTCTTTCCGACCGGCACGAAAGACGCCAAGACCCGGGCCGACCCCGAGCTCTTGCGCTGGTGGGCCGATGTGATGGTGGTGCCATGCGTCGCCATCGGCGGGATTACTGTCGAAAATTGCACACCCTTGATCGAAGCAGGCGCCGATTTCGTGGCGGTAGCGTCCGGCGTCTGGGATTACCCCACCGGCCCCGGCGCCGCCGTCAAGGCCTTCAACGCGCTGTTTTGAGCCCTCGGCTTTGCGGGATGACAGGGGGACGCCGGGGCTGCTAGAACCCGCGCGCTCCCAAACATATGAAGGTCCATGGGAAAAGTCGCAGGAAACGAAGTCCGGCCCGGCATGGTCATCGAGCTGAACGGACAGCTCTGGTCGGTGGTCAAGACGCAATCGGTCAAGCCCGGCAAGGGCGGCGCCTATAATCAGGTCGAGCTCAAGAACGTCGTGAGCGGCGGCAAGCTGAACGAGCGCTTCCGCTCGGCCGAAACCGTGGACGAAGTGCAGCTCGAACGGCGCGATTTTCAATATCTCTACGCCAATGGCGACACGCTGACCTTCATGGACATGCAGAATTACGACCAGATCGAGATCGAAGCGGATTTCGTCGGCGACCGCACCCAATTCCTTCAGGACGGCATGCGGGTCGTCGTCCAATTGCATGAAGGCAAGCCGCTCGGCATCAGCCTGCCGCAGCAGGTGGTGCTCGAAGTGGTGGAAGCCGATCCGGTGACGCGAGGCCAGACGGCCGCCTCATCCTACAAATCCGCGATCCTAGAAAACGGCCTGCGCGTGCAGGTGCCCCCCTTCATCGAAAAGGGCACCAAGGTGATCGTCTCGACGGACGACGGCACCTACGTCAAGCGCGCGGAATGATTCTGATCGCCCGAGAAGAGCGTACGGGCAGGGTCTAGGACAAGGCGTTGTATGTTCCCGATGCTGAGGCGGCCGCGATGATGGGGCGCCTCGAAATCCGATTTTGTGCGAGTGAGCCATGCCTTATCTGTCGCCGGC
>DASQIQ010000036.1:0-3564 GCA_035631495.1 Micropepsaceae bacterium | reverse complement strand
GGCATCACCAGCTCGCGCTGCACCAATGAAGAAACCTATGTGATGCAGAAGATGATCCGCGCGGCGTTCGGCAACAACAATGTCGATACCTGCGCGCGCGTCTGCCATTCGCCGACCGGCTATGGCCTGAAGACGGCCTTCGGCACTTCGGCCGGCACGCAGGATTTCGATTCGGTCGATGAGGCCAATGTGATCCTGGTGATCGGCGCCAATCCGACGGACGCCCATCCCGTCTTTGCCTCCCGCATGAAACGGCGCCTGCGCGAAGGCGCCAAGCTCATCGTCGTCGACCCGCGCCGTATCGATCTGGTGCGCACGCCCCATGTCGAGGCGTCGTATCATCTGCCGCTCTTGCCGGGCACCAATGTCGCGATGCTCAATGCGCTCGCCCATGTGGTCGCGACGGAAGGTCTGGTCGATGAGAAATTCGTCGCCCAGAATTGCGACGCGGCGGAATTCAAGGCCTGGCGCGAATTCGTCAGCCGGCCCGAAAATTCGCCCGAGGCGATGGAAAAGGCCATTGGCGTTCCGGCCAAGGACATTCGCGGCGCGGCCCGTCTCTATGCCACCGGCGGCAATGGCGCGATCTATTACGGGCTGGGCGTCACCGAACACAGCCAGGGCTCGACCGCGGTGCTGGGCATGGCGAACCTCGCCATGGCGACGGGCAATCTCGGACGCGTCGGCGTCGGCGTGAATCCGCTGCGCGGCCAGAACAATGTGCAGGGTTCGTGCGACATGGGCTCCTTCCCGCACGAATTCTCCGGCTATCGGCATGTCTCCGAAGAAGGTCCGCGCAAGGCGTTCGAAAAGGATTGGGGCGTCACCCTCGATCCGGAACCGGGCCTGCGCATTCCCAATATGTTCGACTCGGCCCTGGACAAGACGTTCATGGGCCTGTTCTGCCAAGGCGAGGATATCGCGCAGTCCGATCCCAATACACACCATGTCACCTCCGCGCTTTCGGCGATGGAATGCATTGTCGTCCACGATCTCTTCCTGAACGAGACCGCGGCCTATGCGCATGTCTTCCTGCCGGGCGCGTCGTTCCTGGAAAAGGACGGCACCTTCACCAATGCGGAGCGGCGCATCGGACGCGTGCGTAAGGCGATTCCCCCGATGGCGGGCCTCGCCGAATGGGAAGTGATCATGAAGCTTTCCGCCGCGCTGGGTTATCAGATGCATTACACGCATCCGTCCGAAATCATGGACGAGATCGCGCGGCTGACCCCGACTTTCGCGGGCGTCTCCTACGCCAAGCTCGACGAGCTCGGCAGCGTGCAATGGCCGTGCAACGAGAAGGCCCCGGAAGGCACACCCGTGATGCATATCGGCGGCTTCGCCCGCGGCAAGGGCAAGTTCGTGCTCACCGAATATGTGCCGACGGACGAGCGCACGGGCCCGCGCTTCCCGCTGCTGCTGACCACCGGACGCATCCTGTCGCAATACAATGTCGGTGCGCAGACGCGGCGGACGGAGAACAATGTCTGGCATGACGAGGACATTTTGGAGATTCATCCGCACGATGCGGAGAATCGCGGCATCAATGATGGCGACCGCGTTGCCCTGATCAGCCGCGCCGGCGACACATCCATGCGCGCGCATATCACCGACCGCGTGCAGCCGGGCGTCGTCTACACCACCTTCCACCATCCCGAATCGGGCGCCAACGTCATCACCACCGACTATTCCGACTGGGCGACCAATTGCCCCGAATACAAGGTGACCGCGGTCGAGGTCAGATTGACCAATCGCGAATCACGCTGGCAGGAAGACTACGAGCAATTGCAAAAGCTCCAGCGCATCGAGACGGTGGCAGCGGAATAATGTCGTCTACCTCGATGGATACGCTGGTCCGCATGGCGAACCAGATCGCGGACTTCTTCAAAATTCAGCCTGCCGATAAAGCGGTCGAGGGCACGGCCGATCACATCCGCAAATTCTGGGATCCGCGCATGCGGGCCATGATGACCCAGCATCTCGCCCATGGCGGCGCCGGGCTCAATCCCATCGCACTGCAGGCAACGCAAATCGTGTGCAAGACGGGCGCGAATGCTGGCGCTGGTGGTCACTCGTAAGATTCGCATTCAAGGGGAGAAATCTGATGGCTTACAAAATCCTGCTCATGGGGGCGTCCTACGGTTCGCTGCTCGCATCCAAGATTCTGTTCGGCGGGCATTCGGTTCATCTCGTGTGTCTTCCTGCCGAGGCGGACCTCATCAACGCCGAGGGCTTCCGCGTGCGCTTACCCGTGAGGGGCCGCAAAGAGCAGATCGAGATCGACTCGCGAAAATTGCCGGGCAAGGTGAGCGCCGGTGGAACGGCGGGCGTGAACCCCAAGGATTACGACCTTGTCGGCCTGGCCATGCAGGAGCCGCAATATCGCTCGCCCGGCGTACGCGAGCTGCTCGACGCGGTCGCCAAGTCGCGCGTGCCCTGTATGTCGATCATGAACATGCCGCCGCTGCCCTATGTGCGGCGCATCCCCGGCTTGAACCACGATCTGCTGAAGCCCGCCTACACCGATCCGACAGTGTGGGACAGTTTCGATCCGGAAACCTTGACGCTGTGCAGCCCTGACCCGCAGGCCATTCGTCCGCCCGAGGAAAAAGTGAATGTGCTGCAGGTGACGCTGCCGACGAACTTCAAGGTGGCGCGTTTGAAGAGCGAGAAGAGCACGGCCATTCTGCGCCAGCTCGAAAAAGACATCGAAGCGATTCGCTTCGACGCGCCGGAAGGCAAAATCGAATTGCCGGTGAAGCTGCGCGTCTATGATTCCATCTTCGTGCCGCTCGCCAAATGGGCGATGCTCCTCGCCGGCAATTACCGCACCGTGACCAAGGACGGCATGCGGACCGCGCAGGAAGCAGTTCACTCGGACATCGAAACCTCGCGCTCGGTGTACAATTTCGTCAATGATTTGTGCGTCAAGCTGGGCGCCAATCCCGACGATCTGGTGCCATTCGAGAAATATGCGGCCGCCGCGCAGAGCCTGACGCGGCCGGCTTCGGCGGCGCGCGCGCTGCAGAACGGCGCACCCAACATCGAACGTGCCGACAAGCTGGTGCAGCTTATCGCTAAGCAGAAGGGGCTGAGTCATCCGGTGATCGATGCGACGGTCGCGCTGGTGGATTCCCGCCTCGAAGCCAACCGCAAGAAGGCCGCCGCGGCCTAGACGATCGAGGACCACCGATGAAACGATCCGGCATCATCGCCACAGCAGCGCTTTTATTCTTCGCCTTCCAAGCCATGGCCCAGAAGGAGAACCCCACGCCTCCGGATTGGATCACCACCACCAACAAGCCATGCAAGGTGTGGAATCCCGAACCTCAACCGGACGAATCCGTGACGTGGTCGGGACCATGCAAGGACGGGTTCGCGTCGGGACGGGGTATTTTAAAATGGACCGAAAACGGCAAACCCGATGTGGAATTCGACGGCGAATACGCCGAGGGCAAGCGCAATGGGCATGGCGTCCTGATCACTCCGGACGGGATGCGCGTTGAGGGTGACTGGCGGAACGCCAAGCTTCTCGCCGGGGATATCCGCGACTCGATTTGAGTT
>DASQIQ010000035.1:0-12801 GCA_035631495.1 Micropepsaceae bacterium | reverse complement strand
TCTACACGCAATTGCTCGAGCCCTTTGCTGCCGATCTTAAGGGCGTCGACCACCTCATCGTCGCGCCGGGGCCGGTCCTCGCGAACCTGCCGTTTAGCCTTCTGATCAGCGCCGCGCCTTCCGACACGACCACCTACAGCGACGCGGCATGGCTCATCCGCAATATGGCGGTCAGCCAAGTGCCCAGTTCGCGCGCCTTCTTCTTCCTTCGCCAAACCCAAAGGACCCACGTGACGGCGCCGCGGCCTTTCCTCGGCTTGGGAGATCCGCTGCTGACGGGAGCAACGGGGGAGCGAAGGGCAGATGGCGCGCCGTCGGCACTCGAAGCGCTGGCGCTCAGTTGCCGCGAAGCCGGCCCCATACAGCCTGGATTGCTGCGCGCGCTAGCGCCGCTGCACGACACCGCCGAGGAAGTGAATGAGGTTGCCCGTGCTCTGGGTGGCGATGCGGATTCGGTTCTGCTCGCAGCGAACGCGCGTGAGGACAGTTTGCGCGCACAGCCGCTCGACCAATATCGCGTCGTCTATTTTGCAACGCACGGCCTTCTTCCGGGTGAATTGCATTGCCAGGCCGAGCCTGCCTTGGTCTTGTCGCCCCCGGCGGTGGCTGCCTCTAGTACCGACGCGGACGGCCTGCTCGAGGCTAGCGAAATTGCCGCCCTCAGGCTCAACGCGGACCTCGTTGTGCTATCGGCGTGCAATACCGCTGCGGCGGGGGGCGGTCGTTTTGGCGGCGGCGCACTTGAGGGCCTCGCAGATGCGTTCTTCAATGCAGGCACTCGCGCGGTTTTGGCGAGTCATTGGGAAGTACCCTCCGCCGCGACGAGCAGGCTGATGACGGGCGTCTTCCAGCGCTATGGGCAAGATCACATGCGCGACCTCGCCGAGGCCTTGCGGCAATCGCAGCTGGACTTGACCCGCGTGCCCGCAACCGCGCATCCTTTTAATTGGGCGGCTTTCACTCTGATCGGCGTCGGTGAGACCGCGGACACGAACGGTGGCGACTCCCTTCGCGTCGGCCAGCAGGCCAACGGAGACCGGCCATGACACCTGTACAGCGCTTCAGTGCTGCCCTCATAAGTCTTGCTTTGCTGGCGGGCGCTTGCGTGGCGGCCAAGGCGGCGGACCTGGTTGTCATCGAGGCGCGCCGCGTCGCTTTGCGCGTTGGTCAAACCGTCGATTCCACAAAGCCGCTCGTGCTCAAGGAAGGCGAGCATGTCACCCTCATCAGCCCGACGGGTGCAACGATCAAACTCGATGGCCCATACCAAAAGGCGCCCGACGCCGACCAGAGCCGAGCCGTGCCCGTCGCCAATGCGCTTGCGCTCCTTGTAACCCAGCGCCAGGCGCGAGTCGGCGAAGTTGGCACCACACGCGGGAACGCGCCTAGCGTGTTGCCCGATCCTTGGGTGCTCGATGCAAGCCGCGCCGGGACTGTCTGCCTTCGTGAGGGTACCGATGCGGTGCTCTGGAGACCGGACTCCGCACGAGACACAGAACTGACGGTGGCGCCCGCCGACCGGAGCTGGAAGGCAGAAGCGCATTGGCCGGCTGGCGCGGACCGCATTACGGTTCAGGCTCCTGTGCTGATCCATGGCGGCGTGACCTATCTGGTCACGCTCGACGGCGCCCAGTCGGCAATGAAGGTGGAAAACGTCCCGCCGATTCTTTCCAACGATCCGATGCGCGCGGCGTGGCTCGCGGGAAAAGGTTGCGAAGCCCAAGCAGAGGCTCTGTTGCGAAACAGGCAATGATCGCACGCATCCTCGCCTGGATTGCGAAGTTCAAGAAAGGGCCCGCCGCCAAGCTTCCCTTGGTTCCCATCGCCGTAGCGGCGCTATCCGCGCTGCTCGCATCCGCCGCCGTCAACAATTTGACGTTTCTTGCCAACGCCAACCAGTTCATAGCCGATGGGGAGATTGCGGCATTCACGCCTAAGGAACCGCAGGATCCCGACATTGTCATCGTTGCGATCACCGAGGACACGTTGGCGCAATTTCCCTATCGCGCCCCAGTCGATCGTCAATTCTTAAGCGACCTGTTGACCACGCTGGGCGAAAAGGGACCGCGCGCCATCGGCATCGATCTGCTGTTCGACCAGCCCACGGAACCGGCCAAGGACGAAGCCCTGATGCGTGCGCTTGCCAGCCTCAAGATGCCAGTTCTCATCGCTTATACCGAAGCCGATAACGTCGTCAGCCCGGAGCAGAAAGCCTATCTCGACAGTTTCGTCCCTCAAGAGAAGCGCGCTGTCGTCACGCTGGCCGAAGATCAGTTCGACGTCGCGCGTTGGGTCTATCCTGGCGAAACCACTCGGGACGGCCGCTATGTGATGGGACTCTCGCGGGCGCTCGCCGAGGCGGCAGGCGTCAAGACGAAGCCAGAGCAGGTGCCGATCCTCTGGCATGGCCGGCCCAACGACACCGATCCGGCATTTCGCGAGTTTCCCGCGCACGCGGTGAAAGTCCTCCCCAACGATTGGTTCAAGAACAAGATCGTTCTCATCGGAGCCGATATCACGTTAATCGACCGGCACCGCACGCCATTCATGACGGTGTTTTCCCGCGGCGAGGGAATGCTGCCTGGGGTTACGATCCAGGCGCATGCGCTCGCTCAATTGCTGCACAGCCGGTCGGCTCCCATGGCATCATGGCGAACCGATCTGGCGGTCGGGCTCGCATTGGGTGGGCTGGGCGCCTTCCTCGGCCTGGCACCCCTGCCGATCGCGGCGCGCGTTGGCCTCGGCCTCGTGCTTGTCCTTATTTTCTGGGCCGGCGGAGCGGCGCTCTTCTATGAGGGCGGGCCGTTGTTGGGAGCGGTCAGCCCCAGTCTCTCTCTGGCGATGTCGTTCTTCGCGATGGAGGCCATCAGCGGCAGCGAGGCGCGGGCGCAACGCGAATTCATCAAGGGCGTGTTCTCGCATCATGTGGCCCCCGAAGTGGTGGAGCAGATCATCCACGATCCGGCGAAGATGACGTCTCTCGAAGGCGAGCGGCGGACCATGACGTTTCTCTTTACCGACGTCGCCGACTTCACGACGATGTCGGAAAATGTTGAATCCAAAGAGCTGGCGCGCGTCTTGAACGCCTATCTCGAAGGCATGACCGAGATTGTGCAAAAGCATGGGGGCATGGTGGACAAATTCATCGGCGACGCGGTCTTCGCCATCTTCAACGCACCCATCGATCTGCCGGACCACGCCAGGGCGGCCGTGAAATGCGCGCTCGAGATGGACCGTTTTTCCACCCGCTTCAGCCAAGAGCAGAACGCCCGCGGCATCCCCTTCGGCCGCACGCGCATCGGCATTCATACGGGCACAGCCGTGGTCGGCAATTTCGGCTCGCGGATGCGCCACAACTACACGGCTTCAGGCGATGCGGTGAATACTGCCGCACGGCTCGAAGGCTTGAACAAATATTTCGGGACCCGGCTGAGCGTCAGTGGAACCACGCGTGGGCTGTGCGCGGATATCCGCTTCCGGCCAACGGCATCTGTCGTGCTCAAGGGCAAGAGCCATGCGGTCGAGGTCTGGGAACCCCTCCAGGATGACGACCGGGACGAAAGCTTGTTCGCTCGCTATTGTGACGCCTATGAGATGCTGAAGGGCGGTGTGGGGGATGCCAAGCCGCTTTTCGAAGCGCTCGCCCGCGAGGTCCCCGACGATCCCTGTGTCGCATTCCATCTCGGCCGCCTTCGCCAGGGCGCAACGAGCATTGCGGTTGTCATGATGGAGAAGTAGGGGCGCTTACAATCGCGCCGGATTATGTTTTCGACGTTTGAATTGATGAGAAATACCGCAAGTGTGGCGAATCCGAAATTCGCCATACCTTGGAGCAACTCTACGAGCGAATTTCGGATTCAAAGCCACACTAGCTATCTATAGATCCCGGTGTGGTTCTCGAATTTGAAGTTCCTGAACGCGGATGCCATGCTCATACCAGGAACTTCAAATTCACCGCACTGGGCACAATGAAGATTACCAGAGCCAGCGTCGCATTCTCCTTTGTCCCGCTCGTGTTGCTGGCTTTTTTGCGTATCGCCGGTGCGAGATGGATCACGACGGCGATACCCGCGCCTTACGGCGCCGCAATGGTCAGTGCGGTCGGCGTCTTGGCGGTGGTCGCAATTGCCGTCGTCGTCGATCGCCTGGTCCGGTATTTCTATTGGGATGGCTATCTGCGCCGTAAGCGCAAGCGCGAAACACCGGCGCTCATCGAAGACATACTCACCATCGCGCTGTTGGCGCTCGGAGCCTCGATCGGGCTCTTCTTCGAGGCCGGCGTATCGTTCACCGGATTGCTCGCCGCGTCGGGCGCCACCGCGATTGTTCTGGGTATCGCGCTGCAGGCGGTGATCAACGATGTGTTCAGCGGTCTGTCGCTCAATTTCGATGGCTCCTACGCCATCGGCGATTGGCTGACGATCTATTCGGAGCATTTTCCGCAGCCCGTCTACGGGCAGGTGCAAGGCATCACCTGGCGCACCACATTCCTCCACCTCAGCGACGGACGACGCGTGATGGTCCCCAACCATCTCATGACGTCCAATCCCGTGATGAATCACAGCCGCCCCCCGGGGCCCAAACGGATGTTTGTCGAAGTGCCGGTCGCCAATTATTTTTCCGTCGAGCGCGCAGCCAGCATTTTGCTCGGAGAAGCTTACCGCACGATCCGCGAGAAGCCGTTCGCAAGGGCGTATGAGCCGGAAATCCTGATCGATAGGTTCGATTCAAACACCACGTTCTTCCATGTCCGTTTCTACACCGATCCCGACGAGGTCAACCCGGAGGTCGCGCGTTCCATCATGGCGGTGGCGCTGCACGGCGCGGCGTTGCGCCATAAGGTGCCGAGCCCGGCGGAACAGGTGGAGCTCGTCCCCACGCCCGACAATCTTGATTCTCATTGGGCCGGGGCGCGGGACGCGCTCGGCGATGCGTCCATCTTCAAGGAGGTACTCGACGGCCAGCAGGTCGACGCGCTCGTCTCCTCCTGCAAGGTACGCCGCTTGCCAAGCAATACCGTTTTCATTCGCCAGGGCGAGGCGGGTAGTTCCATGTTCATCATCCTGGAAGGCGCCGCGCGTGTCTCGGTGCGCGTGGGGGACGGCGAAGTGCGAGAACTCGCCGTGCTGGCGAGCGGCGACATCGTCGGCGAAATGTCGCTGATGACGGGAGCACCGCGAGCGGCCACCGTAACGAGCCTGACCTTCATGCGCGTGCTCGAAGTCACCAAGGAATCCATCGAGACGCTTCTCAAGGCGACGCCTGGATTGCTCGAAAGATTTGGTCTTGTGTTGGCGGCGCGGCAAGTGGGCCTAAGCGAGATCGCCAGCGCGCCGCATCACAAGCGACCAGTCGAGCCGGATCTTCTCGACCGGATGCGAGTGTTCTTTTCGCGCGCCTTCCACTGACACATGCCAAACATTTACAGGCCGCGCGAGCGGCAATATTAGCCGTTGAAATGCAAGGACAGCTTGCTATTAATGACGCCGCCGATTCTTAGATGCGCACTGAACTCTCGCCTGTTTCGATTACCGGGTCTCAACGCCAACCTGGTATTCAGAGCGCAGAGACCAACCTCGCCAGACAAGGACTAGCATCGTCATGTACGGGATTTTCGCCCAATGAGCCCTGGCGTTGCTCTGCTGTTCTGGAGTCTTGTGTTGTTCGAGGTGAAGCATTTTGTCTGCGATTTCGTGCTCCAGACCTCGTACCAGTACCGCAATAAGGGAATTTACGGACACCCGGCCGGCTTCGTTCATGCCGGTTTGCACGCAGCGGGATCGCTTCCCGCGGTCCTGATCATGACAGAGACCGCTTGGCTCATCGCGGCGATTCTAGCGGCGGAGTTTGCCCTCCATTATCACGTCGATTGGCTCAAGGAGCAGATCAACAAACGTCACGCACTTAGCTTCAACGACGCCCGCTATTGGTCGGTGTTCGGCGCCGATCAGCTGATCCACCAGATGACCTATGTGGTCTTTCTTGCCGTGCTCGCGCGTGCGGCGAATCTCTAATAGCTGCTCAGCAAATCTATGCGCCTGTTGGCACGACCCAACCGCCGCACCAACAGGCCGGCCAGATTGCGCATGATGAGCTCCCCGACCTGCGGATGACGCTCGCGAAAACCATCAAAGCGTTCCAGCGTAAGCTGGATGCAACGTACCGGGGTATCGGCCCAGACATCGGCGGTTCGATGGCCCTCGAACAGCGCCATCTCGCCGAATGCCGTGCCTGGCACGAGCGTTGCCAGCCGCACGCCGTCGGCAAGCTTCACGCTTACCATCCCGCTCTGGAGGAAGAAAATGGAGGTTGATGCCATGCCGACGCCGATGATCCGCTCGCCGGTATGGAAGTGGCGCACCACACCCAACTCGTCTATCTCCGCGACCATTTCGGGCGATAGCCCGGTCAACAGTTCCTGCCCGCCAAGGCTGGTCGTATCCGTCAGATTCGTGAAGCCCCCGAAGCGGAAGATAATCTGGTCCTCAGCCCATTCGATCGCCTCGCCGAGCCGCGCGAAATCACGCACGCCGGCGTCTTCGACCCGATGCGCGGCCAGCATGCTCCAATTCGCCGAATTTCGCTCGACGCCCGACAGGACCGGCGTGGTTCCAAGTGCCCCGAGCGTACCGAACAAATCCTTCAATATCTTGGCCGCGCCGGAACTCATAAGCGGCACGCGACTAAAGTCGACGATGAGCACCTGTGGCGGCGGCTTCATCTCGACTCGGCGTGCGACGAGATCGGCATTGGCGAAGGTGAGCGTGCCCGTCAGTTCAATTACCCTCACATCACGTTCGTGCTCGTCGAGGATCTTCTGTTCGTGCGGCTGGCGTCCGCGCAGCGATACGCGCGCGAAATCGTAGTCCGCGACGATGCAGCTGCGCACATCGCTCGTACCGTTGAGCATATGCAGATCGAAATGCGCGGACACTTGCTCGCACACCTTCAGGCCGCGAACGCTGTTACCGTGCTCGTCGAGCAGCGGCGAAAACGAACCGAGTCCGAATTGCGCAGGGAGGGCCGCCATGATGCCGCCGCCGACGCCACTCTTCGCAGGAATTCCGACGCGGTATATCCATTCGCCGGCAAAATCATACATGCCCGAGCTCGTCATCACCGAAAGCGTGCGCGAGACTGCGTAGGGACTGATAATTCTTTCGCCGTTCGATGGATTGACGCCTCCATTGGCCAAGGTCGCCGCCATCAGCGCCAGATCGCGCGCGGTGACGAGCACCGAGCATTGGCGGAAATACACATCGAGCACGGTATCGACATCGCCTTTGACGATCCCATAATTGCGCAGGAGATAGGCAATAGCGCGGTTGCGGTCGCCGCTGAGCTGCTCGGACGCGAATACCGATTCATCGACGTCAAGATCACGCCCTGCAAAACGGCCGAGCGCGTGGCGGATGTACTCCGCCGCGTTTTCACCCTCAGCTTCATGGATCAATCCGGAGCAGGCAATAGCGCCGGAATTGACCATGGGGTTGAAGGGACGGTTGTCAATGCGCAGCCGAATGGAGTTGAAAGCATCTCCGCTAGGCTCAACGCCAATCGCGGTTGCGACCCGGTCTGGGCCGACAAGTTCGAGCGCGAGGGCAAACACAAAGGCCTTGGAGATCGACTGGATCGTGAAAGGCACGGCGGCGTCGCCGATCGCATAGACATGGCCATCGATCGTCGCGAGTGCGATACCGAAATGGCGCGGATCGGCCCGGAGCAACTCGGGTATATAATCGGCAAGCGCGCCGCCCTCCTCGAGCGCAAGCGTTGCATGAGTTTGCGTGAGAAATTGCGAAAGTGGGTTCGTTGGTGCGACACCGGGCTTTCCCCCTGTCGGCCTTCTTCGAAAGAAATTCATACCGACACGGCGCCTTCGAACGCGGGAGAGGTATCGCCCGCCGAGGATAAGCGGCTTGTCCGGGTCGCGTCAAAAACCCGACGATTGCCGAGTGTCGTCACGCTGTCACTCCGGGGCGAAGCCCAGCAGAACATTGCCAGGCATGATCGCACCGTGATGAGAATAGCCGGAGTGCACAAAGAGCATGCCGCCAACGACCGTGGCGCCCGAATTGCTCATCGATCCGCCATTGGCCTTCACGCCGTTCACGGCGGCGTAGTCTTGAACCGAATCGAATTGCCATAGGATTTTCCCGGTCTCCGCCGAATAGGCGTATAATTGACCATCCATGGTTCCGGAGAACACGGCTCCCGGAATCGCGGTTACGGCCGCCGCGTGGCTCGGTTTGCAGGATTTGCGATTGCCGCAGGGCGGATTCGGAGTGCTCCAGATCGGGCGGCCGTCGTTAAGATCGATCGCCGCCATGCCGCCGGATGCATCGGGAGTCTTCGCGTCAAAAAAACCGTTGGGCACATAGATCCTCTCGCCATCCACCGCCAGCCCCCACAGCACACCGCCTCCACTGCTTCCCTTGCCGACCTGCTGTTGCCAGATCGTCTTTCCTTGATGATCCGGATCGAGGGCCCAGACCATTCCGGATTTGTTTCCGGCGATCAGCATCGGCCGACCGCTTTGCGATGTGACGAGGACAGGAGAGATCGAGAAATCGACGTCTGGGGCATCCGCATCGGGACAGGCCGCCGCCTCGCGATCGGTACGCCGGCACGTGCCGTTCCAAATGTCATTCTCCGTCTGCTGACGGCGCCATTTGATCTTTCCGGAGGTCATGTCCAGAGCGATGATCGAATCCGAAAGCTTGGTGGCGGGAGGTGAGTAATTGTTGCCCGTTCCAAAATATAAGACGTTCCGCTTTTCATCGATGGTTGGTGTATTCCACACCGGCGCGCCGGAAGGGCCCATGATCACCGTCCCGACACTATTCTTGTGCCCGGGCATCGGCGCCTCATCGATCATATAGGTTTTCCAAATCCGTTTTCCGCTTCCGGCATCGAGGGCGAGAACGCTCCCGCGAAAAACGCAGCATGGATATTTCGGATCTGCCACCTTTGCCTCTTCGCGCGACGAAACCGGCACATACAGACGCCCGGCGTACAACGCCGATGCTGCGGTGACGGCGGCTTGCGGATGGTCGTCAACCTTGACCTTCCACAAGACCTTTCCCGTTGCCGCGTCCACCGCATACATGTTGGCCGCCTGGTCCCCGAAATAGGCTGTCAGTCCGCCGCCTGTTCGCTCCCCGAGGGTGACGGCGCTTCTGATGCCAGCCTCCACCTCGATGTGCCAGTAGATGCAGCCGTTCTTCGCATCGAGCGCGAAAAGGTCTCCCTCGGCGCCGCCCACATAGATGCGCCCACCGGCGACGACAGGCTGCGTCCCCCCCGAACTCGCTCCGGGAAGCCCGAATGCCCAGGCCAGCTTCAGGCGCGGAACGTCGCGCGCGGTCATTGCCGCGGCGTCCCCCGATTGGAAGCGTGTGTTCGTGATCCCCGCGCCCCAGCCATTCCAGCTTGGCCCGGTGAGCAAAGGACGAAACGGCTCGGCCGTGTTACCGCAGAAGGCGGAGGCGGGAATAATCGCCGGAGCGCTCGCTAACGGCTTGCCGGAAAGATACTCGGCAAGGACATGCCGTTGCACCCGGCTGCGTTCGGCGGCCTGCGCCTTCATTGCCCCGTTTTCCATTGCTTGGAGAATTTGCTCAGGCGCCATCCGGCCCAACGCTTCGCGGTTCGGCGCCCGCGCATTGCCCCCGGCTTCATGGCAGGTCGCGCAATAGGTTTTGAAGAGAGCGCCGCCGTCCTGCGCATATGCCTGCGCCGAAAACACACCCGCCGACACGCAAAGAGCGCTGATCCATGTTCGGAGCTTCATATTTCCGCTTTCTCCACCCTTGTTGTGTACCCAGGCGACGTGTTCCCCAGAAAAGCCGGACTTCTGAGCGACGACGCAGAACTGCCCATCGCCGAGATCATGCACGCCGAAGACGTGGGGTGATTGCAACAACCCCACGTCTCTCAGGCCGAAGTGTCAGGGAAGGTCCATGCCCTTGCGCTTGAGCACGTCCGTCGCCGGCTGAGACCGCAGGAAGGTCACGAGAGCACGGGCGGTTGCCGCGTCCTTCGCCTTGGCGGAAATCCCCGCGGAATACGGAAGCTTCTTCTGCAGCTCGGGAGGCAATTCGCCGATCACATCGACGCCGGCGACGGGCCGCAATTCTGCGACTTGCTGCACGCCGATCTCGGCTTCGCCGGACGCGATCGCCGCGCCGACCGGACGGCCTTGCACGACGACGGCCTTGGCCTTGACCTGATCCGCAATGCCAAGTTTCTGAATCACGGTCTGGAAATGCTGCCCGCTGGAACCCTGGCTGTAGCCGACCGTCTTGGCCGCCAGCAGCGCGGCCTTGAGCTTATCGGGCGTGCTGACATCCGGCCTCTTTGCACCAGCCTTTACCCCGACCGCCACCTTCGAGATCATCAGCAGAGTCTTGCCGTTGGCCGCCACCTCGCCGCTTTTGGCAAGGTCGTCGACGACCTCGGTGTTGGTGATGACGAGATCCGCGGCGCCGGATTTGAGGTCGGCAACAATCTCAGGTCCTCCTTTGGAGCTGATCTTTACCTTGTTCCCGGTGGCCTTTTCGAACATCGGCATCAATGTTCCCAAGACATCGGGCAGCGGGCCGCCACCGGCGACAACGGTGATTTCAGCTGCTTGCGTCGGGGCACCGGCAAAGAGTGCACTCAAGCAGACTGCAAAGGCGACGACGATGAATTTCGACCAAGCTTTCATAACGGCCCTCCATGACGGTTTGCAGCATGATACCGAATTGGCGGGGGTCAGTCAGGAGGCGCGAGCAGCAATTTGCAACCGGCCGCCCCTGTCTGCCTCCTCGGCGTGCCGGACACGGAAAAAACCGCCAATCCCCAGACGCGCCAGGCCGATGGCATGGGTCACCCGCTCTGCTAAGATATGAACGATGGTTCGATTGAGGGAACGCTATGGCGATGGACCTTACCGTGAATGGAGTTCGGCATTCCGTCGATGTGGCGGCTGACACTCCACTGCTCTGGGTTATTCGCGATTCTCTTGGGCTGACAGGCACCAAATTCAGCTGCGGCATTGCGCAATGCGGCGCCTGCACTGTTCATATCGACGGAAAGCCGGTCCGTTCCTGCAGCGTTCCGGTCTCGGCCGCGGCCCGTAAGGCTGTGACCACCATAGAAGGCTTGTCGCCCAATGGGACCCATCCGGTGCAGCTCGCTTGGATGGAGCTCGACGTACCGCAATGCGGCTACTGCCAATCGGGAATGATCATGAGCGTCGTGGCTCTGCTGAACAGACATCCAAATCCGACCGATGCGGAGATCGACGCCGAGGTTACCAATGCGTGCCGTTGCAGCACTTACCACCGCATCCGCAAGGCGATCCGAGTGGCCGCCACCAGGATTTCGGCCGGAGGAGCGTCACGGTAATGACCCGAGAACGGGAGGAAGGCATAGCGAAAGCATCGAATGGAATGACGCGCCGGCAAACAGCTATCGCCATCGCTGCATCCGCGCTGGCGCCGAGACAGGCGTTTGCGGCGCCCCCCGTAGGTACAATCGATGCTGCGTTGCGTGCTGCTGTCGACGCCAAGTCGATCCCCGGCGTTGTGGCGATGGCAGCCGACAAGAACGGCGTTCTCTACCACGGCGCGTTTGGCGTGTCCGACATCGCGATGGGGCGAGCCATGCGCGAAGACGATCTCTTCCGCATCGCTTCGATGACAAAGGCGGTCACATCGGTTGCCGCGATGCAGCTCGTCGAGCAGGGCAAGTTCACCCTCGATGACCCCGTCCAGAAGTATCTGCCGCAATTTGCGAGCGTTCCGAAGTTTGTCTCCTTCGATGCTGCTAGCGGCGCCTATAGCCTCAAGACCGCCACAAAACCGGTCACCGTTCGGCACTTGTTCACGCACACCTCGGGCATTGGCTACAATTTCACCAGTCCGATTCTTCGGGATTTCAAGCCGCGAGAAGGCGAAACCTATCCTGTGGGACCGCTGCTATTCGAGCCTGGAGAGCGCTGGCATTACGGTGAGAGCCTGGATCAAGGTTTGGGCAAGCTCATCGAAAAGGTCTCGAGCCAAAGCCTCGAAGACTATTTCCGTGCCCACATCTTCACTCCGCTCGGCATGGGGGACACGTTCTACACTGTGCCGCAGGAGAAAGTGGCGCGCCTCATTCCCGTGCATCGCCGGCAGAGCGAGGGAACGATTGCCATAGGCCCCACTCCACCCAATCCGCTCATTCCCCGCCCGACGGGCGGCGGGGGTCTTGCATCGACCGCGGCCGATTACTTGCGCTTCACGCGCATGATTCTGAACGGTGGCGTGCTTGACAGAGCGCGCATTCTCAAAGCTGACACTGTTGCCGCGATGGCCCGCAATCAGATCGGTGCTCTTGGCGTCCTGGCGCTGAAGTCGGCGATGCCGGAGCGTAGCGCCGATTTCACCTTCATCGCCGACGGCCGCGACAAGTGGGGTCTTGGCTTTCTGATCACGGCAGATTCGGTGCCCGGCAAACGGTCCGCAGGGAGTTTGAGCTGGGGCGGCATCAACAACACCTATTTCTGGATCGACCGAGAGCGAGAAAGAAGCGGCGTCATCCTGATGCAGTTCCTGCCGTTCGCGGATCCGAAGGCGCTGGCGCTTTACGATACGTTCGAACGCGGCGTGTACCAGCTTTGAGAGAACGAGAGACAAAATCATGATGACCGACGATCTCACTCAGCCAAACCTTTCCCGGCGTGATCTTCTCTCCACGGCCGCTGTTGCAACCGGTGCCCTCGTTATCGGCTTCTGGATTCCGCAGCGGGCTCAGGGACAAATCATCGATCCG
>DASQIQ010000034.1:0-3876 GCA_035631495.1 Micropepsaceae bacterium | reverse complement strand
TCTTCGATGTAGCGCAGCTGGCGATCATTGGGGATGTCGCTCCACACGAGATAGCGCCCCTGTGCGCACCAGGCCGGGCCTTCGTCCCACTGACCGCCGGTGAAGAGCCGATGGATCGCCGTGTTGTTGACCCGAAGCGCGTTGAACGCTGGATCGATGGTGATGATGTCCGGATCGGGATAGGTGACCGGATTTGCGTTGGGACCGAAATCGCGCGGCGGATTGGAGATGACGGTCGGCGCGGTGGTCCGCGCTGCGTTAGGAGCGGGAGCCGGCGGCGTCTGCTGCGCCAGCGCATCGGGGGCGAATGCGGCGATTCCTGCCGCCGTCCCAATCGTGCGGATCGCCGCCCGCCGCGAGACCGGATCATTTTCCGTGCGAGCGAATGTTTCTTGGTTCATGTCGGCCCCTCCCATGGCAAAAACGATGTGCCCGCAAACACTACCGGCGGATGGCGTCGCGATCTAGTGAAAGGCCGCAAGAGGCTGGCGTCTGCGCCACCAAATGGCACGATTGTACCACTCTCTCGGCCTGCTGGTATCGCCGGTACCGGCGGCGTGATCCTTATGTCGGCGGCAGCGAGCCGAGATAGGACGATATCGCGATGATGTCGTCTTCCGACAGATTGGCGACGACAGGCTTCATCGGCTCCGCTGCTTTGCCGCCGCGCGAGCCATAGCGCAGATCGAAGAGCTGTCTTGCGACATAAAGCGGTTGCAGTCCCGCGAGCCGTGGGACTTCGCCAACGCCTTTCAGCGTTTCGCCGTGACATGTCGCGCATTGCACCGTCTTCCCGGCCGCCCCGGTTTTGACCAAAGCTTCGCCCCTGGCGATGCTGCCGGGCGGCACATAGGCGATGAAGCTGGCATGTGGGTCGCGGATTTCGGTGCGGAACGGATCCTCGGGGATCTCCAGGATACGGTGTCCGATCGGTTCGGTGCCGCCGGCGGGGTGGAGCTGACGATGACGGCCGGCGGTGGCAATGAACGTCTTGGGCGGCGTAGCGGTTTCGATAACCCGCACCCACACGCGCGGCTTCAATGACGCGAAATATTCGGCGGCCTGGCGAACGTCGTCTTCCGAGGTGATCTTGGAGATCGGTCCCATGCGCTCCTCGTCCTTGCGCGTGCCCGATTTGTAGTCCGCCATCTGCCGGATCAAATAGGCAGCGGGCATGCCGGCGATATCGGCGGCTTCGGGATGGCCCTGGCCGGACATCAGATGGCACGAGCCGCAGGCAAACCTGGCCCCCGGGCCGCCTGCCACGGCTTTGGGCGCTGGCGGGTGCTCATCGGGAAACCAGTCCGGCGGATTGGCGTTCCCGGCGATCTTGGCGGCTTCGTACTCCTTCGCGCTGCCGGGCGCCCTGATAATGCCCTCCGGCCGCACCGCGCTCGGCTGCTCCTTGTCGGGAATGTTGAATGTCCAGTCGGGGAGTCCCGCGGGGACCGCGAGCGCTGCCTGCGCGTGGAGCTGCCGCGCGATGAGAAGCGGGGCGAGGGCGCATACGAGGACGGCGATGGAAATGGATGTTTTTGTCCGGAGCATTCGGCGGATCATTGCGGGGCTCTCCTGCCACTCTCGACCACGGTCGGCTGTAAGTTATCCCGCCGAGGCCAACGACGTCTACCAGGGCCGCAAGGCCCGGAAATTATCGGAATCTTCGCTTTGCGCAGAATGCTTTACGGGGTGCCTGGTCGTCTTGAGGGGACGCAGGCGGTGTTCTATAGACTGACCGTGACGCAGTTGAGATTCGAGCAGAAATACGACGATGACCAAGCGAAAGCTTCCCCAAATAGCTGCCGCCATTGTCCTGCCGGCGGCGGCAGCCATGACGGCTCTTATCCTTCCGGCACTCGCGCAGGATCTTCCCAATGGCAATGGCCGGGACATGGTCCAAATGATTTGCTCCGGCTGCCACGACCTTTCGCCGATCGCGGATTCCGTCGGCTTCAGCCGCCAGGATTGGGAAACCGTCGTCAAGAGCATGATCGACATGGGTGCGACCATCAAACCTGAGCAAGTCTCGGTGATCGCGAACTATCTCGCCGCGAATTTTCCGCCCAAGCCAAAGCAATGACGATGGCTTTTCCCGCATGGAGGTATCTGTGAAGACAAGGATGGCAATCGGTTTTTTGCTCGCTTCAGTGCTGACGATGGGCCTTGCCTCCGCGCAGCCGGCCAAAGGAGAGAATTTGAAAATCTACGCGGCGGCCGTTGCGAAGACGCCCCTCACCGCCATCGCGGCGGACTTCGAAAAGAAAACCGGCAACAAGGTTACGCTCGTTTTCGACACGGCCGGAGCCACGGAACAACGGTTTCGCGCCGATCCGGATGCTTCATTATTGATCACCACCGTGCCGCTGATCCGGAACGCGCAGAACTCGGGTGCGCTTAAGGATGGCACCAGCGTCCTCTTGGGCAGCACGGTCGCCGGCGTGGCGGTACCTCCGGGATCCGTGAAGCCCGATGTCTCCAGCGCGGAAAAATTGAAGGCCGCGCTGCTCGCAGCCAAGCGCATTGCCGTTTCCGATCCGGCCCGCGGGGCGACGGTTGGGACCCACTTCATGAAAGTGATCGACGCGTTGGGTGTAAAAGACCAGGTCCTCAAGAAAACCACTTTCGCCAATGACGGCGTCGAAACCGTGCGTCTGGTGCTCGACGGAAAAGCCGATATCGGCGTCTCGCAATCCAGCGAGATTCTGCAGGGCAACCGTGATGCCTTCGCCGGACCGTTTCCGAAAGAGTTTGCGCTGGACACGGATTTTTCGCTCTGGCATCGCAACACCATGTCTCCGGCGGTCAAGGATTTCGTGGCCGTGCTGACGGGCCCCGTAGGACGCGAAAAACTGGCCGCGGAAGGCGTCATGCCTCCCGCCGCGCGCTGAAACCTCTCCACACCGGAGCCGATGACGTTCCAATGAATATGACTCGTGCTTTCGCCACGCTGGTCCTGACGGCAGTCGCCATTCCCGCTTCTGCCGATGTCACTGCGGCAACACCGGATTTCTCCGGCATTTGGGGACGGAACGCCTTCAATTTGGAGACGCCTTCCTCGGGGGCCGGTCCGATACGCAATCTCAGACGCGTGGGAAAGGACGCCAGCACGCCAACCACGGGCGGCGGCGATCCCATCCCGTTGGTTGGCGACTACATGAACCCGATACTCAAGCCGCATGCGGCAGAAGTCGTAAAGCGGATGGGAGAACTTTCCGCGAGCGGCCACGATATTCTCGATCCGTCGAACCAATGCGCGGTCTATTCGCCGCCCTATATCCTGACCATGCAGCAGCGCGTGACGGTTTTGCAGACGAAGAATGAAGTCACCTTTGTCTACGGCCAGGACGATCAGGTCCGCCACATACGCTTGAACGAGTCCCATCCGGCACATCTGGAGCCGTCAGCGATGGGCCATTCCGTCGGACATTATGAGGGGGACACGCTCGTCATCGATACGGTCGGCATCAAGCTCGAGCCTTACACCATGGTCGATCGCTTCGGCACGCCACAGAGTGAGGCGATGCATGTGATCGAGCGCTATCGTCTGATCGATGATGAAGAGGCGCGCGCGGCCCAGGAGCGGCATGAACAAACCGCGGGTCGTCTCGGCGGCAAGGCGGGGAACACGTCTTTCATGCCCGGCTCCAAGAAGGGCCTGCAAATTCAAGTGACCATCGATGATCCGAACACCTACACCGCTCCATGGTCGGGCAACGTCACTTATCGGCGCACTCGGGAATCCTTCGAGGAGCGGGTTTGCGCGGAGAGCGCATCCCAAGGGTCGCACGAAGGGATCGAGCATCCCCCGACCGCCGACAAATCGGATTTCTGATTTCGGCGTGCGGCAGCGCCGCGCTTGCTGATCGAGCGCGTCGC
>DASQIQ010000033.1:0-5492 GCA_035631495.1 Micropepsaceae bacterium | reverse complement strand
GCGACGGGGACAGAGACTCCCGTGGTCAGGTAAAAGGACGAGTCCGGATTGTATTGGTTGCGAATGGTCAGGTAGCCGTTGGGTACCGATGGCGCCCAAAAGGCTTTGGCCGACCACGCAGCTATTCCAAAATCATGGCTCAGACCAATATTGGGTTCGACCCAGGTATACGGTCCGAAATTGCCATACCATACGTAGACATAGCCGATGACGCCTACCGACGCGTTTACCGGGCCCAAGCCGAAATTGTAATTGGCGTAAAGGTCCCATTCGAACGGCGTGTGATCGCCAAAATCAATCGAAGAAACCCACGTGCCGACCGCGAAGCCGCTGTCGCCAATGGTATAGTCAAGGCCGCCTTGCACGGCCGGCCGGTTGGCGCTTTGGGTGATACCGCGGAAGACGTAGTTCGTCGTGAACGACGCGTTCGCGGTCAGCGCGGGCGCTGGCGGCATCATCGCATCCTGCGCAACTGCCGTTGAGGTCCATGCGGACGCGCAGGCCAGCCCGAGGGTACCGATGAGGATTTGGGACGTCTTGTTCATGTTCTCTCCTTTTCTTCCCGGCAGGCACTGGCCCCCGGCGCGATTCCATGGCCACGGTGAGGTTCGGCCGAGAACCTCGCCACGATTAGGAAGAGCCGAGACATATAAAAACAATCGTGCTGCAGTGCGAAAACGTGCTTTTTGGATCACATTCCAGACCATTTTAAAGGCAAAGCGCAAAATCCGCGCGAAATATGCCTAAAATATAGGCAATAGGGCGTGAAATTGGGCCTCGTTTCGCGCTTCTGAGCCTCCGCGCATTCGCTTAAGCTTTGTGGAGCGACGTTGAATTCATTATCCCGACGCAATGCCCGCCTATATGGTTTTGACATGACGAAGGTGGCGCGAATCGCAGTGAAAATCGGTACCAAGAAATTCAGACGATCACCGGCTCAACCATGACCTTGGTGCACGAAGAAAGGCCGCGTGCGACGAGACGTGCGGCGAGGGTCACAAAAGTGATTCTGGTGCGGCACGGAAAGCCTGCGATTCCGACCAACCCCCGCACCAGCCATCACGGATTCCGGCGTTATATCGATGCCTATCAGGACGCGGGGCTCGATCCTCAGAGCGCTCCACCGGAGGAGCTTGTCGATCTTGTAAAAGGACTGAACGCGGTGTCCACCAGCGGCTTGCCGCGTGCCGATGACAGCGCGCGCAGCCTGTTGCCCGAGGCTGAGATCATCGCCGATCCACTCTTCACGGAGGCCCCGCTTGCCGCGCCACGCATCCCGCTGCTCAAGATGAAGGTGCCGATCTGGGCCGTGATGGCGCGCATCATGTGGCATGCGGGCTATCATCCCAAGATCGAGAATTACCGTCGAGCAAAGGCGCGCGCGTCCCATGCCGCCGATATTCTTCTGGCCCGCGCGGACGCCAATGACGGCGTGGCGGTCCTGGTGGCGCATGGCTATTTCAACGCGATGATCGGGCGCGTTCTCAAGAAAAGGGGGCTGGCGCGGACGGGCTCCCACCGGGCCCGGTTCTGGAACGCAGTGATTTACGAGCGATCCTAAGGAATCAGAATCGCGTGGCGATCGATTCGATCCCGGGCCGCGGCCGGTCCTCCAGGGGGGCGGCCGGTTGTCCGATATAGACATATCCGGCGATCCGCTCCGTCGGTCTCAGACCGATGCGTTCGAGCACAAGCGGGTGATAGGCACACCATTCGGTGATCCAATTGGCGACGAAGCCCATCGCATGTGCAGCGATCACCATCGTCATACACACCGCGCCCGCCGAGAGCTCCTGTTCCCATACAGGGATCGGGATCTGCTCACGCACGCGGCTGACCACAGCGACAATCACCGGAGCACGCATGAAACGGTTGCGCTCCTGCTCGATGCGCTCCGGCGTAGAGTCCCGTTCTCCCGCGATGATTTCGGCCAGGATGGCGCCCATCCGCTGGCGGCCCTCCCCTTCAAACAGAATAAAGCGCCAGGGCGTCAGTTTGCCGTGATCGGGAACGCGCACGGCTGAGGCCAGAATACGGCGGAGCTGTTCGGGGCTTGGGCCGGGACCCTTCATTGCCTTGGCCGAGCCGGAGCGGCGGCTCAGGAGGAGATCGAAGGTCTCGGGAACCGCAATATTCAGTTTGGCGGAATAATCGGACATGTCTTTACCACTTAAGTCGGTGCGGGAGACCATAGGCGAGCAAACGAGCCTAAGAAAGGCGCTTATAGGCACCAGAATGGAGCAAATCGAGGCGTTGGGTTTCTTCGAGCTCTGGCTTAAGATAATGCAACCCTCTTTGCCCCTAAGCATAATGTCAGGATGATGAAGCGTGAGCCGGAAGCAAAAAATGCGCGCGGTTGAAAAAGTCGCGAGTTGCGACCCGATCTGGTCTGCCCTGCGCGCGCAAGCCGAACAATTGGCGGAGAGCGAGCCGGAACTGGCGAGCATTGCGCATGCGACGATCCTGAAGCACGATTCGCTGGAGGAAGCGCTGTCCTACCTGCTCGCCAAGAAGATTGGCGGCGAGGATCTCTCGCCGATGCAGCTGCGCGAGATGTTCCAGGACGCTTTTGCCGCCGAACCCGCGATGGGCGAGGCGGTGCGCGCCGATCTTTCAGCCACATTCCAGCGCGATCCCGCTTGCCATTCCTATGTCCAGGCTTTCCTTTTCTTCAAAGGGTTCCATGCACTGGAAAGCTATCGCGTGGCGCATTTTCTCTGGAATCAAGGGCGCAAACTGGTGGCGCTTTTCATCCAGAACCGGATGTCCGATCTGTTCGCGGTCGATATTCATCCGGCCGCGCGGCTCGGGCGCGGCATCATGATCGACCATGCCACCGGCGTCGTCATCGGAGAAACCGCGGTGGTGGGAGACGATGTTTCCATGCTTCACGGTGTCACGCTGGGCGGCACGGGCAAGGAGAACGAGGACCGCCACCCCAAGATCGGCCGCGGCGTATTGCTATCGGTGGGCGCCAAGGTCCTGGGCAATATCGAGATCGGGGAATATAGCCGCGTGGGCGCGGGATCGGTCGTGCTGAAGACAGTGCCGCCGCACACGACGGTGGCGGGCGTTCCCGCGCGCGTCATCGGCAAGGCGGGATCGGCGCGCCCGTCGCAAGACATGGATCACGGTCTGCCGGAAAGCGATTCTCAGATTTGAGGCGAAGCGTGGCGCCGGGTTCGCTGCTTGACCGGTGCGTGGGAGCGTGCGACGTGGAATTCTCTAAGGGAGTCCGGCTTTGACCCGCAGCGAAATCTGGCGTTTGGAAAAATATCTCCGCAATTTGTTCCGGCTCGACACGATTACGCTGTTGGAGAGGCCGCAGTCGGATTCGGTCGAAGTGCATGTCGCGGGGGAATTCATCGGCCTCATCTTCAAGGACGAAGAGGATGGAGAAATCTCCTACGCCTTCAACATGTCGATCCTGGAAATGGATCTGCCCGAGCCACCGGCTTCACGGGCCCGCTAGGTCTTCTTTACAAAACCGTCCAGCAGCGCTTGGATGCGTGTATCCATAGTCCGCCATTGCGAAAGCTGCGCGCGCTTGAAGCGGTAGCTGAGTGCGAGCCCGGTGCGCAGCGGCAGGTCGCGCAGGCAGTTTGGCGAGGGAATATCGGACGCGAGCTTGGTGCACAGAAGCACGATCGGGCCCTGAGACCCCGTACCCACGAACAGATCCTGATCGTGATAGCCCGAATCGGCGCGAAATGCGTATTGCCGCAAACCGTAGGGTCCCACTTGCCCTTTGGGATTTTCGACTTGGGCCATATAGATGCGGTCGAGCCGCTCCCCCTCCGGCAATAAGGTTTGATCGCTCTTCAGCATGAGGTTGATGATGCGAGAATCCGGGGCGTTGGCGGTCAGATCCTGCGCCGCGCCGAGCGTATAGCCCTGAAAATCCGGCAGCAGGGCGATGAGAGCAAGTTCATTCATGACGCCCCCGCGCCGTGCACTCGCCAGCAAGATGTAGTTTGCCGGAATCCGTAAGTGAGTGAAGCCGAGTGCGAGCTCGATCGGGCGGTTGGCGTCTGTCGGCGCGGGCTGTTCCTGCGCCAGGCCCGGTGGCGCGGGCGCGACATAATAGGCGAGCACCAGCGCCGAAAGGCAGGCGGTTACGAAAAACACCGTGAGCGGGATCACCCAGCCCGAGCGGCGTTTAGCCGGTCCGGCGAACTCTTCACTCGCATGGCTCATCTAACGCGTTCCGTCATGCCTGCCGCCTCGCATCCTATCTAGTACAGGCGGCGGCGCCTCCAAAAGGGACAAGTATCGGGCAGGGGCACGCGATCTGGTCCAAATCGGCACAAAAACGGGCCCAAATGCGGGCACGCCCTCTGCAACCACCGGCTTACAAACGCAGGAGCCGGTCCGATGCATGCTTTCTGGTTGTTCATGTTCGCCGTTACAGCGGGCTTCACGGCTTCGGGGATCATTGCCAATATTTACCGTGTTTGCGGCTTCAAGGCCGAGAACACCACCGGACGCGTGCTTCAGGCCGCCGTCCTGGTCGTGGCCGGTCCGAATGTCCTGTTCGAAAAGGCCATGCGTGGGCTTCGCCAAAAGGAATGGAAGCCGGTCACCTTCTGGCTGGTTTCCGCGGGCGTATTCTATTGGAGCCTGGCGCTTGGACTTCTTGTTCTGGAAATCGCGACTCGCTTATAGGCCAGCGCGAGGCGCGGCCTCACAAGACCCCCAGCATTTCCCCCACCAGCGGGTGGCGGACGATGTCCGCTTCTCCCAAACGCACCACGGCAATGGTCTCAACGCGCTCCAGACGCGCTGCGATCTCCCGAAGGCCCGACAGGCCCGGCAACAGATCCGTCTGATCCGGATCTCCCGTCAGCACCATGGTCGAACGCCAGCCTAGCCGCGTCAGCAGCATCTTGATCTGGCCATAGGTGCAGTTCTGCGCCTCGTCGATGACGATGAAACAATCGTTGAGCGTGCGTCCGCGCATATAGGCGACGGGTGCGATTTCGATGGTGCCTTCCGCGAGCAGCGCTTTTAGCCGCTTCGTCCCAAGCCGTTCCGTGAGAGCGTCATAGAGCGGACGAAGATAGGGCGCGAGCTTCTCGCCGACGTCGCCGGGCAGAAATCCGAGGCTCTCGCCAGCCTCGACGGCCGGCCGCGAAAGGACGATGCGGGTGGCGCGCCCTGCGTCCAACGCATCCACCGCCTTGGCGATGGCAAGGTAGGTCTTGCCCGTCCCGGCGGGACCGAGAGCCACGATAACCGAGCGTTCCTCGATCGCGTCGAGAAGGGTCTGCTGGACCGGGCTAAGTGCCCGCACATTCTTTACGTATTTGCGATCCCGGACGTCGCTTTCCAGCGGGGTCCAGTTGATCCCCGTCGGATATAGGGTGTGGACGTTTGCGCTTTGCTGATGGCCTCGATCCCGCATTTTGTTACGCACGGCACGCCTGGCCATGGCCACCCCCACCCTTGCGACTCAAACGCCGAATCAAAGCGTAACGGGTTTCCAGGACTCC
>DASQIQ010000032.1:0-5790 GCA_035631495.1 Micropepsaceae bacterium | reverse complement strand
AGACTCCGGCCACGGGCGCCGGCCTGAAGACGCCCTGGGGCGAACCGGATCTGCAGGGCATCTGGACGGATGAGGCCAATACGCCGTTACAGCGCCCCGCCAAATATGCGAACCAGGAATTCTTCACCGAGGCACAGCGGGCCGAGTTGGACAAGGAACGATCCGCGCTGCTCGGCCGCGACAAGCGTGGCGGTCGCGGCACCGAGCTCGATGTCTCCGGCGCGTATAATGCCGAGTTTTCCTCCGTAAGACGCACCGGCGTGCGCACCTCCATGATTGTCGATCCGGCCAATGGGCGGATTCCGCCGCTGACGCCCGAGGCTCAAAAACTCGCCGCCGCCGATAAGGATTTCCGCCTCGCTTTGATGCAGGCGACCGAAACCTGCAAGACCAAATTGCCCGCGTGCAACGGGGGCAAATACGATCCCAAACCGACGGCCCGGCGCGCCGAGCTCCCGGCCCGCTACAACACGGCGCGCATGAACCGCCATGATGCTCCGGAAGACGGCGCGTTGGCGGACCGCTGCTTGACGTTGGGACTGCCGGAGTTTGGCGCCGGGAACGGCGGCGGCAGCTTCCGGCGGATCGTTCAGACGCCGGGCGGCATTGCGATCGCCTATGACGTGGGCCAGGGGCAGGGCTGGCAGCGCAGTATCGTGATGAACGGCAGCCCGCATCTGCCGGCCAATATCCGCCAATGGTACGGCGACTCGCGCGGCCATTGGGAGGGCAATACACTCGTTATCGATGTGACGAATTTCAGCCCCAAAACCGATTATCGCGGTTCGCGAGAGAAGCTGCATCTGATCGAGCGCTGGACGCGGACCGGTCCCAAGACGCTGGAATACCAAGTCACCGTCGAAGACCCGACGGTGTGGACGCGTTCCTGGACCGTGAAGCAGGAATTCACCAAACAGAGCGACGAAGAGAATAGGATCTATTACGAGCCGCGCTGCGTCGAAGGAAATATCGGCTTCCCGACGATCATGCGCAACGCACGTCTGGAAGATCAGGCCTTCGCGCAGGGAAAAGGTCCCGACCCGCTCACTCACGACAACGCATCGGGATTTGGCGACGACGATCCATTGCAATAGGCATCTGACGACCAGGGAGGCCAACATGCGCGACCGATTTCTAAGTTCGATAATGACGGTCGCCATTGCCGCGGCTGCTGCCGGCGTGGTCATTTCCGTTTCCGTTGCGCCAATTTCCGCTCAGGCTCCGGCGGCCCCGGCGCTGAAAACGCCCTGGGGCGAACCGGACCTGCAAGGGATCTGGACCGACGAGACCGAGACGCCCTTACAGCGCCCGGCCAAATATGCGAACCAGGAGTTCTTCACCCCGGAACAGCGAGCCGAACTGGACAAAGCGCGAGCGGCAATGCTCAGCCGCGACCGGCGGTCCGAGCGCGGCACCGAGGCTGACGTGTCCGGTGCCTACAACACGGAGTTCCTCTCGGTGAAACGCGTGGGGCAGCGCACGTCGTTGATCGTGGGTCCGGCCAATGGGCGGATTCCGCAGCTCACGCCGGCGGCCCAGAAGATCGCCGCCGCCGAGCAGGAATTCCGCCTGGCCATGCTGCAAGCGACCGAGACGTGCAAGAACAAGGAGCCGGCCTGCAGGGGAGGCAAATACGATCCCAAGCCTTCGGCGCGGCGTGCGGAGCCTCCGCCTCGCTACGTCACGGGGCGCTACAATCGCCACGATGGTCCGGAGGATGTCTCGTTGGCCGAACGCTGCCTGACCGGCGGGTTACCCGAATTCGGCACCAATTTCGGCGGGAGCTTCCGGCGGATCGTGCAGACGCCGGGCGGCATCTCGATGTTCTACGACGTGGGTCAGGGCCAAGGGTGGCAGCGCAACATCGTCATGAACGGGAGCCCCCATCTCCCCTCCAATATCCGCCAATGGTATGGCGACTCGCGCGGCCATTGGGAGGGCAATACGCTTGTCGTCGACGTGACGAACTTTAGCCCCAAGACCGATTTTCAGGGCTCGCGCGAGAATCTGCATCTGGTCGAGCGCTGGACGCGCACCGGGCCGAACACGCTTGCCTATGAGGTCACTATCGAAGACCCGACGGTGTGGGTACAGTCATGGACTGTCCGCCAGGAATTCGCCAAGCAGAGCGACGAGAAAGACAGGATTTATTACGAGCCGCGCTGCATCGAAGGAAATTATGGCCTTCCTGGCCTGCTGCATGGAAGGCGCACGCAAGAGGCCCTCTTTGCGCAAGGAAAAGGTCCCGATCCGGCAACCATGGATCATATCAAGGGTGGCTTCGTGCTTGACGAAGACCCGTTGCGCTAACGGAGCGCACCAAGAGGAGACCAACATGGGGAACCGCTTCTTGAGCCCGATGATGAAGACCGTCCTTGGCGCGGCCGCAGGAGCCGCGGTCATTGCCGTTTTCATGGCACCGACATCCGCTCAGGGTCCGGCGGCAGCTTCACTGAAAACGTCTTGGGGGGAACCGGACCTTCAGGGCATCTGGACCGACGAAACCGCCACGCCTTTGCAGCGCTCGCCGAAATACGCGAACCAGGAATTTTTCACGCAAGACCAGCGCGCCGAATTGGACAAGCAGCGAGCGGCGATGCTCGGCCGCGATAAGCGCGTGGAGCGCGGAACCGAGCTCGACGTCGCCGGTGCGTATAACGCACAGTTTGCGTCCGTCAAGCGCACCGGCGCGCGCACCTCGATGATCGTCGATCCGGCCAATGGCCGCATGCCGCCGATGACGCCGGAAGCGCAGAAGGTGGCTGCCGCCGATCGGCAATTTCGTCTCGCTTTGCTGCAAGCCACCGAGACCTGCAAGAACGAGTCGATCGCCTGCAAGGGAGGCAAATACGATCCCAAGCCCTCCCCGCGTCTCGCCGAGCTTCCTCCCCGCTACAATACCGCGCGCATGAATAGGTTCGATGGTCCGGAGGACGGCGCGTTGCCTGACCGCTGCTTGACCGCGGGGCTGCCTGAGTTTGGAGCCATCGGCTTCCGGCGCATCGTGCAGACGCCGGGCAGCATTTCGATGTTCTACGATGTGGGACAGGGCCAAGGGTGGCAACGCAACATCGACATGAACGGCAGTCCGCATCTGCCGGCCAATATCCGCCAATGGTATGGCGACTCGCGCGGCCATTGGGAGGGCAACACGCTCGTCATCGACGTGACGAATTTCAGTCCGAAGACCGATTTTCAGGGCTCGCGTGAGAATCTGCATCTGATCGAACGCTGGACACGCACCGGGCCAAACGCGCTCGAATACGCGGTCACCATCGAGGATCCGACGGTGTGGACCCGGCCATGGACCGTCCGCCAAGAATTCACCAAGCAGAGCGAGCAGGAGAACCGAATCTATTACGAGCCGCGCTGCAACGAAGGAAACTATGGTCTTCCCGGGCTGATGCACGGACTGCGCACGCAAGAACTCGACTTTGCGGAAGGAAAAGGTCCTCACCCGGCAACGAAAGATATCGCCACGGATTTCGTGGGCGTCGAAGAAGATCCACTGCAATAATTTCAATGGAAGGGGAGAAGACAACATCATGAGCGGCCGATCCTTACCTTCGATGATAATGGTCGCAATTGCCGCCGCCGCCGTCGGCGCCGTCATTGCCACATCCATCACGCCGACCTCGGGTCAGGCGCCGACCCCGGCGGCGCGCGTCGCCCGTGTCGGCGGCAAGCCCAATCTCAGCGGCATATGGCAAGCCAATAATGAAGCCAATTGGGATTTGCAGGCCCATGCCGCGCTTCCCGCCGCCGTCACGCAGCGCGGCGTTTATCCTTATGACTATGCGCGGGTGCCCGCCGCGCCGGTTCTGGCGCTCGGCGCCGCCGGCGCCGTACCCGGATCGCTCGGCGTCGTTCAGGGGGACGGGCAGATTCCCTACAAGCCGGAAGCCTTGGCGGTCAAAAAGGAGAACGCGGACCATTGGATCGACCGCGACCCGGAGTTGAAGTGCTATTTGCCGGGCATTCCGCGCGCGATGTATATGCCCTTCCCGTTCCAGATCACGCAGAGCACCAACAAGATTCACATGGCCTATGAATTCTCCAATACGGCGCGCACGATCCATTTGGACAAGGTCGAAGGCCCGCCCGACGATACCTGGATGGGCCATTCCGTCGGGCACTGGGAGGGCGACACACTGGTCGTCGACGTGACGAATTTCAACGATCGCACCTGGTTCGACCGCGCCGGCAATTATCACAGCGACGCGCTGCACTTGACCGAGCGCTTCACGATGATCTCGCCGGACGTCATCCGCTACGACGTGACGATCGAGGACCCCAAGGTCTACACGCGGCCCTGGCGCATCGTCATGCCGCTCTATCGGCGCGCTGAGCCCAACATCCAGCTCCTTGAGTTCCGCTGCAATGAATTCGTCGAGGAGTTCATGTACGGGAATCTTCGCAAGCAGCAATTGGTCAAGCATTGGGAAGGCGATACCATGACGGTTGACATCACGCGCAAGGTGCCGCCCGGTGACGCGTTCTATCAATGGTATGGTCGGTAATCTGGATCTATGCGCAGCAGGAGGAAATCGATGCAAACGAAACTTGCCATAGCAGCCGGCATCATGGGTCTGGCGATGTCGGGATGGGCGTCTTCGGCGTCGGCACACCACGCCTTTGCCGCCGAGTTCGACGCGAACAAGCCGGTGACGTTCAAGGGGACCATCACGAAAATGGAATGGGTCAATCCCCACACCTGGTTGCACGTCGACGTTAAGGGCGCCGATGGCACGGTCCAAAACTGGGCGATCGAGGCGGGCACGCCCAACGTGTTGTTCCGGCGTGGGTTCAAGAAGGAATCCTTGTTGCCCGGCACCGAGATCGCGATCGATGGCTACCAGTCGAAAGACGGGTCGCATCGGGCCAATGGCAGGGATCTGACATTCGCCGACGGACGCAAATTGTTTCTCGGTTCGTCCGGAACCGGCGCGCCGTACGAGCTGACTCCCGGAGCCAAGTAGAACGCGCGTCATTTAGGCGCAACCGGAAGCGCGTTTTAACGGGGGCGGAATGGGTCTTCTGGCTTTCTTCGGACGGCTGGCCGATTCGGATTGGAGCGTTGCTCTCCATGAATCGCAATATGCGTATTCGATCATTGAATCGATTCACGTGTGGACGCTGGCGGTGTTCTTCGGCTCGATCCTGATGGTCGATCTGCGCCTCCTCGGGCTGAGCATGCGCAAAGTGCCGGTGTCGGAAGTTGCCGGGCGCCTGCTGCCCTGGACGATCGCGGGGTTCGTGGTGATGGTGATAACCGGCTCGCTGTTGTTTTCCGCCATCCCGCTGAGGTCCTATCAGAATATTTTTTTCCGGACCAAAATGATCCTGCTCGTGCTGGCTGGTTTGAATGTCTGGTTTTTTCACTCAGGGATTTATAAGCGGGTCCAGGAGTGGGATTTCTACGCCATACCACCCAAAGCTGCGAGGATCGCCGGCGGAATTTCGCTCGTGCTATGGGCGTGCATCGTCGTTTCCGGACGCATGATTGCCTATAATTGGTTCGACTGCGACCGGCAGCCGCAAGCGGCGATCATCAATTTCCTCACCAGCTGCGCTCCCACCGACGTGGTGCCCTGATGTCTCTGTTGGCATTTTTTCAGTGGTGCTATGCGACGCCCCTCGGCGAAACGATACGGGACTCGGCCTGGCTGTTTCCGGTGATCGAGGCGATCCATTTGCTGGGCTTCGTGCTGACGCTGAGCGCCGTTTTGATCGTGGAGCTGCGCCTCTTGGGTTGGGGCCTTACCCGGCAACCGGTGGCGCAGCTCGCTT
>DASQIQ010000031.1:0-1692 GCA_035631495.1 Micropepsaceae bacterium | reverse complement strand
ATGGGCCGCGATGGGCGCGGTGGTCGGCGCCGTGGGTCCGGTGCTGGGCGGATGGTTGATCGACACGGTCGGCTGGCGCGCGATCTTTCTGCTGAACCTGCCATTGGCGATTGGCGCAATCGCGCTTGCCCTTCTCTTCGTTCAGGAAGCGCAGCCTTCCACAAAGCGCCTGCCGCTCGACGCGCTGGGTGGACTCTTGGCGACGGTCGGACTCGGCGCGCTAACATGGGGACTGACGATCGGTTCAGGGCGCGCGGGCTGGACTGATGAAGCCGTGATTGCCGTTGCCGTAGGCGGCGGGTTGATTTTGGTGTTCGTATGGTTTGAAGGCGTTCGCCACGAACGCGCCATGATGCCGTTGACGCTATTTGGTTCGCCGATCTTCATCGGCCTTACGCTGCTGACGTTTTTCTTATACGGCGCGCTTGGCGGATTGCTGGTCCTGCTGCCCTATGTGCTGATCACGCTCGCGCATTATTCCGCAACCGCGGCGGGCGCCGCGCTGTTGCCGTTTCCTTTGGTGATCGCTTTGGCATCGCCTGTGATGGGAGGATTGGCGGCGCGCATCGGCCCGCGTTGGCCGCTTACCATCGGGCCGCTTCTGGTCGCAGCCGGATTTGCTCTGATGCTGCGGATCGACAGCAACGGCGATTATTGGACGGTCATCTTGCCCGCGGTGCTTGTGATGGCCATCGGCATGGCCGGAGCGGTTGCGCCCCTAACGACGACGGTGTTGGGATCGGTCGACACCGCGCACACGGGTTCCGCCTCCGGGTTCAATAGCGCCGTGGCGCGCCTAGGGGGTCTTCTCGCCACAGCGCTGCTGGGCACGGCGCTCGACGCAAGGGGACAGGAATTGCTTGTCGAAGCTCGTTGGGCCGCGCTCGCGGGCGCGATGATCGCCATTGCCGCTTCGGCAAGCGCATTCGCATTGGTGCGAGAACGCCGCTAAGTCGGGCGACTTAGCGGCGTTTTGGTTGCGGGGATTGGATTTGAACCAATGACCTTCAGGTTATGAGCCTGACGAGCTACCGGGCTGCTCCACCCCGCGTCATGTTCCTCACAGCGAGGGAGAGGGGATATAGGTGACAGAGCGGGCTCTGTCCACCCCGCCGGCCCGCTCCCAACCCCTGTTTTTACGCCAAAAACGCGGGTTTTGCAGGACGCCACACATCCAGCCGGTGGGGGATATCGGCCACTTCCAGCGCCGCCACCCTATCGGCCGCGGCCAGGGCGACTTCGGCGCAGGCGCGGGCGTCTTCGGCCGCATTGTGATGGGTGAAATTCACGCCCAGATGCGCCGCCACGGCGTTGAGCGCCTTGGATTTCAGATGCGGCCAGACCCGCCGGGCGATGTCGAGCGTGCAGAGCTATCGCATCTTGGGTTGTTTCACCCGATAGGCGCGGGCGCAGCCCTGCATCACGCCGGCGTCGAACCCGGCATTGTGCGCCAGCACCAGCGCGCCATCGAGCTCCTCGCGGAATTCGGCCAGGACGTCGGGAAATTCCGGCGCCTCGCGGACGTGATCGGCGGTGATGCCGTGAACCCAGGTGAAGGCGAACCAATTGTCGCGAGGCCGGATGAAACGCTCCTCGACGCGCGTGACGCGCCCGCCCACGATCCAGGCAAGCCCGATCTGGCAGGCATTGCCCGGCTTGGGATTGGCGGTCTCGAAGTCGATGGCGATGGTC
>DASQIQ010000030.1:0-1651 GCA_035631495.1 Micropepsaceae bacterium | reverse complement strand
CGCCACCGCCATCTTCCAGGTGTCGATGCCGGACTGCGCGGTGGGCGCCGAGGCGATCTTGGCGAGTTCTTTCTTCCAGTCTCCCGCGAGATCAACATGGGCCTTGGCGCCGCGCCAGCCATGGCGGCGGTCATAAGCGATGAGTCCCGCGGGCAAGGAGCGAACAGCAATGTCCTGCAGGCGCGGGTTCAACGTCGAGCGGACCTGCAAGCCACCATCATACAGTGCCTTGTCGCCATATTTGGTCTGCAGGGTGCGGCGGACTTCTTCGACGAAATAATCGACATCGGTAACGACGGCGCCGAACGGGCGATTATAGGTGACGAGGTCATCGGCGTCCGCGGCAGCCATCTGCTCGCGGGTGATGTAGCCATTCTCCTGCATCTGATCGAGAACGTAGTTGCGCCGGATAATCGCCGCGTCCTTATGGCGGGTCGGGCTGTAATTGGCCGGCCCCTTGGGCAAGCCCGCGAGAAAAGCGGTTTGCGAGAGCGTGAGCTCGTCCAGCGATTTGCCAAAATAATTGGTCGCTGCGGCGGCCACGCCGTAGGAATTCTCGCCCAGGAAAATCTCGTTGAGATAGAGCTCGAGGATCTGATCCTTGGAAAACGCATTGTCGATGCGCATGGCCAGAACCATCTCGCGAATCTTGCGCGAGAATTTGAGTTCGCTCGAAAGCAGGAAATTGCGCGCCACCTGCTGGGTGATGGTGGAGGCGCCCTGAGGTCTCTTATCCGCATTGCGGATGTCATTGATCCCGGCGCGAACGATGCCGAAAATGTCGACCCCGGGGTGGCTGTAGAAATTCTTGTCCTCGGCCGAGAGGAATGCCTGCTTCACCTGATCGGGAATCTGCTGAATGGGAACGAAGAGTCGCCGTTCGCGGGCATACTCCCCGATCAGCGTCCCGTTGCCGGCATAGACGCGGGTGGTGATGGGAGGTTCGTAATGGGCCAGAGCATCGTAGCTGGGAAGGTCGCGGGTGACCCAAAACACATAGGTGGCGGTAAGCAGGAAACCGATCAGGATCAGCCCGGCAAAACCGCCCAACACGATATTACGCACGGTTTTCATTTATTGCTTTCTCGCGACCCCTTGGGTTCAGGCACCCAACTCTCTTTCATAATACCCCGAATGTGACCGGAGAATGGCATTCCCATCAACGATTCGCCTGGCGCAGGCCTAGTCCTATTTCCGGGGCAAAATGCGTATCGACGGCCGATGAAATCGCTCGCGCGACGCCATTCCGCCAAGCTTCCGTTGCCATTTCGGCTTCGTCCTTTGGATTGGTGAGATAGCCCAGTTCAATGAGGACGGCCGGGATGTCAGGGGCCTTCAAGACCGCGAACCCTGCCGAACGGTGCGGGAACAGGGGCAACAGATTGGTCGCGGATGGCAAAGCCCCGACCACGGTCTCGGCAAAGCGCATGGATCGGTTCATCGTATCGCGCTGAGCCAAATCGATCAGAATCGAGGCGACGGGGCTGTTCTCCCCGGTCAAGTCCACGCCTGCGATAATGTCGGACATGTTCTCTTTTTCGGCCAATGTCGCCGCCTCGCGGTCGGAGGCGTCTTCAGACAAGGTGTACACGGACGCTCCCCGAACATCGTGGTGATCACTCGAATCGGCGTGCAGCGAGACGAACAGATC
>DASQIQ010000029.1:0-5020 GCA_035631495.1 Micropepsaceae bacterium | reverse complement strand
GATCGTCTCGGCGATCGTCTGGATGTTCCGCGCGCCGCATTTCTATCCCTATGCGGCCGATGCGGTTCGTCCGTACCCGCATCATTTCTTCTTTCCGTTCTTCCCGATCCTGCTCGTTTTGCTTCTATTCGCCTTCGTCAGGCGGCGTCACGGCTGTTACGGCATGAGGCATCATTGGCATCGTCACGAACATCGCGGCGACAACACCCGCGAGGAGGTCTGAGATGCACGGTCATCATCACCGAGGCCGCCGCGAGTTCGTTCGCGAGACGGAAAACGGCGAGCGCAGCACGACGCGCGTGCAGCTCGAAATGCCGCCCCAGGCCATGGAGCGCCTGCAGCGCCTAAAGGAGCGCACCGAAGCCGCGTCCTATGCCGAAGTGATCCGCAGCGCGCTGCGTCTGTTCGAAGCTTTGGTCGACGAACACGAGAAAGGATCGGAATTCGCGCTGAAGCGCGCCAGCGGCGAAACCCTGGCCTATAAGATCTTTGTCTGATGGTCCGGCGGGCCGTCGCGGCGCCTTCGCCCAATTTCGATGCGCGGCCCGTGGCCACGCCGGTCGACATTCTGTTGCTCCATTACACGGGCATGGAAACGGGGGCCGCGGCGGTGGCGCGGCTCACCGATCCCGATGCGAAAGTCAGCGCGCATTACACGGTGGATGAAGACGGCACGATCTTCGCTCATGTGCCGGAGGATTGCCGCGCCTGGCATGCGGGCCTTTCCTATTGGGCGGGCGCGCGCGACATCAATGCGCGCTCGATCGGGATCGAGATCGTCAATCCGGGTCATGAATTCGGCTATCGCTCTTTTCCCGATGCGCAGATCGAGGCGGTGATGCAACTTGCTAGGGATGTGTTCTCGCGCCATCCCATTCCGCCCGAGCGCGTGCTTGGTCATTCCGACGTGGCGCCGGCGCGGAAGCAGGATCCCGGCGAGCTGTTTCCCTGGGGCGAGCTGGCTTTGGCCGGCATCGGGCTCTGGCCCCAGACGCGCAAGCATCGCCTTCGTGTTGGCTTTGCGGATGGTTTGCGCGCCTTCGGTTACGGGTTGCAGCCCGACATGGATGTTCCGACGGAAACCGTGATCGAAGCGTTTCAGCGCCATTACCGCCCCGCCCGCATCGATGGCGTCGCGGACAAGGATTGCGAAGCGATCCTCGCCGCGCTCCTGCACGAGATTGACTTCCAGGGCTGACCCTCCGACATTCAATCCGCGTCAGATGGCCGGATGGCCGCCCGTCTTCGCCCTGCGGGCTACGACGCGGCAAGCTCCGAGATGGGCTCGCCGCGCCGAAGCGCGTAGCGCGAAGGCGGGAGGAAAGTCCGGGCTCCACGGAAACACGGTGCCGGATAATGTCCGGCGGAGGCGACTCCAGGGAAAGCGTCACAGAAATCAAACCGCCTAAGACCGCAAGGTCCGGCAAGGTTGAAATGGTGCGGTAAGAGCGCACCGCGTCTTCGGCAACGAGGACGGCACGGCAAGCCCCACCGGGAGCAAGACCAAATAGGGACGGTACTTTGCGCGTTTTCGCGTTGCCGTCCGGGTAGGTCGCGTGAGGTGTGCGGTAACGCACATCCCAGAGGAATGGCCATCTCCCGGTTTAAACGCCGGGAACAGAACCCGGCTTATAGGCCATCTGACGCTATATCCACCGCCGCACGCGGCGGAGATAATCCGTATACTGATCGTTGAATTGGCGCTGCATCTTCGCTTCCTCGAACGGAATGAAGACGAAGTTGCAGAGCAGGAACAGCAGGATCGGTATGGCGAAGAACGGCAATGTTCCTGCGTAGAAGGCGATGCCCAAAGTCAGCACGCTCACACCCAGATACATGGGATTGCGTGTGAAGCGGAACGGGCCAATCGTAACGAGCTTCTTGTTGGTTGCCGAAGCGGGAATGATTTCCGTGCCGGCGGCCGCGAAAGTGGCCCGGCCCCAAGCCGCGAGAAAAATTCCCGCGGCGATCAACAAAGTCGCGAGCGGCAGCGAGGAGAAATAGACGATTGCAGCCCAAGCAAAACTGCGCTGCATCGCATAGGCGGCAAGCAGCATCGCGAACATCCAGATCGGCGGTGGAATTTTCACAATCCAGGGTGGATTTGTTCGCAGGGCATCTATCTGCAAACCATCGCATCGGCTGGCCGATCCGTACAGGCGAGAACGAATAAAGAACGGAGGGATTAGGGGTTTGTTTACCCCGATTACTGTATCCTTATGCTGTTGACGTTTCGTTCTTAGGATTTAGTACTCGGCGCGGAAGACGAACCCAAATGTAGTGACGCCCCAAGTCCATATTTTCTTTGATCTTTTCGTTGACGGCCCACGTTTTCCCATGCTATCCCATTGTATCCCATGCGTCGCCGCGTGGCGGGTCGGTCTTTCTGGTAGGGCCGTTCGCGTCTCATGGGTGTCAGGGGATGCAAAGCACCTACCGTGCAACCGTTTGTCTCCACCATCGTCAACAAGCTCGATGCCAAGGGCCGCGTCAGCGTGCCGGCGCCGTTCCGCCAGATTCTGGCCCAGCAAAACCTGCATGGGTTTTACTGCTTCCCGTCCTTCGTCAGCCCCTCGCTCGAGGGCTTTGGCGAGACCCTGCTCGCCGATTTTCAGGCGCGCATGGGCGCGGTCGATCCCCTGTTCAGCGAGGATTACGACGCCCAAGCCCATGCGGTCGTCGGCGAGAGCCAGTTCCTGAATTTCGACGATGAAGGGCGCGTGCGTCTGCCCGACGAATTCATCGCCCATGCCGGCATCAAAGACCGCGTCACCTTCGTGGGCATGATCCAGAAATTCCAGATCTGGGAGCCCGAGCGGTTCGAACCTGTGCGTCTTGCGCGCATCGCGCGGGCGCGTGCGACGCGCATCGGGGGTGCATCATGAGGGGCGCCCATGTCCCGGTGATGCTCGAAGAGGTCATGGCGATCCTGCAGCCGCGCGACGACGCGATCTATGTCGACGGCACCTTCGGCGGCGGCGGCTATTCCGAGGCGTTGTTGTCGCGGGCGCGCTGCAAGGTCTTCGGCATCGACCGCGATGCGGCGGCCATCGCGCGCGGCCGCATCCTGGCGCAGAAATTCGACGGCCGCCTGACGCTCATCCACGGCCGGTTCTCCGAGATGGATGCGCTGCTCGACGCGCAAGGCGTGGCGAAGGCGGACGGCGTCGCGCTCGATCTCGGCGTGTCGTCCTTCCAGTTCGACGAGGGGGAGCGCGGGTTCTCGTTCAGCGCCGACGGACCGCTCGACATGCGCATGGACGATACGCAAGGCGAAACCGCGGCCGATCTGGTCAACACGCTTTCCGAAGAGGCGCTTGCCGATATTCTGCGGCGCTACGGGGAAGAGAAGCGCGCCAAGGCTCTTGCCCGGGCCATCGTCGCCGCACGCCCGATTCTTCGCACGCGCGAATTGGCCGAGATCGCCGAACGCGTGGTCGGGCGCGGCGCCCAGAAGATCCATCCCGCGACGCGCACCTTCCAGGCTTTGCGCATAGCGGTGAACAACGAGCTGGGTGAGCTCGAGGCGGGCCTGGAAGCCTGCGAACGCATTCTCAATCCAGAGGGGCGCCTCGCCGTCGTCGCGTTCCACTCGCTGGAAGACCGCATCGTCAAACATTTCCTGGCCGAACGCTCCGGGCGTCTCGGTCAGGCTTCCCGCCATGTTCCCAGCCACGCGCCCAAACATGCGCCGACATTCACGCTGGCGGGCAAGCAACCGCTGATGCCGCAGCCTGCAGAGTTGCGCGACAACCCCCGCGCGCGCTCCGCGCGGGCCCGTGGCGCCGAGCGCACCAAATCCCCCGCCTGGAATTCCCCGCCTCGCATTGCTGGAGAGCACGCATGATCCGCACGCTCAATTTGGCCTTCATCATCATGACGGGCCTTGTCTGTCTCGGGCTCTATCGCATCGCCGAGGAGGCGCGCGTTGCCGCTGCGGATCTGAAAGCGACGCGCGCGGCGATCGTGCGGGAAAACGATGCGCTGACCGTGCTGGGCGCGGAATGGGCCCGGCTGACCCAGCCCAAGCGGATTCAGGCTTTGGTGGGCCGCCATCTCGAACTGTCCGACAAACCCGAAGCGCAGCTGTCTTCGCTGACGCAGCTGCCGCAGAAGAATGCACCGCTGGCTCCGGAAGGCGATATCCGCAACGCCAAAGCGGTCGTGCCCCAGCCGCTGCCGCAACGGGCGGCGCCGGGCGAAGCACAGCCCCTGCAGTCCGCGCCATCGGCTGATCCCGGCTTTGCTCTGATCCATACGGGGACGTAGGCCATGAAAGCGCGCCCGGTAGCACCTTCGCTCGTGCGCAGCCGGATCGCTCTGGCAGCGCTTTTCTGCGCCACCGCTTTTTCCATCGTCGCCGCGCGCCTGGTCGATGTGATGGTTTTTGGCGCGGGCCCGCGGACAGCGGGCACCGCTTCCATCGCCCATCCGATGCGCGCCGATCTGGTCGACCGCAATGGTGTGCTGATCGCGCGCGATTTGCCGGTCAGCGATCTCTACGCCATGCCCGCCGCGCTGTGGGACACAGAGGAGGCCGCGCATGAGTTGGCGGACGCCACCGGCGCGGACGAAGCCCATCTGAAAGCGGCCTTCGCCCAGAAGCGCGGTTATATCCTGGTGCAGCGCGGTCTCACGCCCGATCGCCGCGATGCGGTGATGCGTCTGGGCCTGCCCGGGCTCAATTTCGAAGACGGCTACAAGCGCTTCTATCCCAGCGGACGCATCGTCGCGCATGCGGTGGGGCAGGTGGACACCGACGACCATGGCGTTTCCGGACTGGAACTGGGCCTGGAGTCCAGCGTGCGCGGATCACGTGACGCCGCGCCGATCGTGCTCTCTCTCGATATGCGCGTTCAATATGTGCTGGAGCACGAGATCGAAGCCGCCGCGCATGATTTCCGCACCAAGGCCGCCGGCGGCATCGTGCTCAATGTCCGCACGGGCGAGGTGCTGGCGCTCGCCTCCATGCCCGACTACGAACCCAATAGCCGCCGGCTGGAACCGGGAGATTCCATCC
>DASQIQ010000028.1:0-15477 GCA_035631495.1 Micropepsaceae bacterium | reverse complement strand
GGTTCTGGCCAAGCCGGGCAGCGTGACACCCCATACCAACTTCATGGCGGAGGCCTACATCCTGACCAAGGAGGAGGGCGGCCGGCATACGCCGTTCTTCGGCAATTACCGCCCGCAATTCTACTTCCGTACGACGGACGTGACGGGGATCGTGAAGTTGCAGGCTGGCACCGAGATGGTGATGCCCGGTGACAATGTGTCGGTCGAGATCGAGCTGATCGTGCCGATCGCGATGGAGGAGAAACTGCGCTTCGCCATCCGCGAGGGCGGGCGAACCGTCGGCGCCGGCGTCGTCGTCACCATCATCAAATAGAAGGCAGGAGCGGCTTTAGCCGTAGGAGAACATCATGCAGGGCCAAAACATCCGTATACGGCTCAAAGCCTTCGACCACCGTATTCTCGACAACTCCACCAAGGAGATCGTGAACACGGCCAAACGCACGGGCGCGCAGGTGCGCGGACCCATCCCGCTCCCCACGCGGATCGAGCGTTTTACCGTCAACCGCTCGCCCCACGTGGACAAGAAGAGCCGCGAGCAGTTCGAGGTCCGCACCCATAAGCGGCTTCTCGACATCATCGACCCGACGCCGCAAACCGTGGACGCGCTGATGAAGCTCGACCTCGCGGCAGGCGTCGATGTCGAGATCAAGCTCTAAGGACGCCAAAATCATGCGCACCGGAGTCATCACACAGAAATTGGGCATGACCCGCCTCTTTTTGGAGGACGGGACACATGTGCCCGTCACGGTCTTGAAGCTCGACAAATGCCAAGTCGTGGCGACCCGTACGTCCGAGAAGGACGGCTATACCGCCGTGCAATTGGGGTCGGGCTTCGTCAAGGCCAAAAGCGTCAGCAAGCCCGAACGCGGCCATTTCGCCAAGGCTTCCGTCGAACCCAAACGCAAAGTGGCGGAGTTTCGGGTGGACGAGAAAAATCTCCTGGAAGTGGGCGACGAGATTCTCGCTTCTCATTTCCTGGAAGGCCAGAAGGTCGACGTGACCGGCATTACCATCGGGCGCGGCTTCACGGGTGCGATGAAGCGCTGGAATTTCCGCGGGCTGGAAGCTTCGCATGGCGTGTCGATTTCGCATCGCTCGCTGGGTGGCACCGGCGGCCGTCAGGATCCGGGCAAGACCTTCAAGAACAAGAAGATGCACGGCCATTACGGCGGCGAGCGCATCACCACGCAGAATGTCGAAGTGGCGAAGGTCGATGTGGACCGCGGTCTCATCATGGTGCGCGGCGCGGTGCCCGGTTCCAAGGGCGGCTGGGTGATGGTGCGCGATGCGGTGAAGCGTCCCCACAAGGATGTTCCACTCCCCGGCTCGGTGAAGAAGGCCGAGAAAGCAGCCGCGGCGGAGGGCACGTCATGAAAGCCAAAGTGCTGACGCTCGATGCCGCCGATGCGGGTGAAATCGATCTGAAGGACGACATTTTCGGTCTTGAGCCGCGCGCCGATCTGATTCAGCGCGTCATTGTCTGGCAGCTCGCCAAGCGGCGTGCGGGAACGCATAAGACCAAGACCCGGGGCGAAGTAAACCGCACGACCAAGAAGGTCTATCGCCAGAAGGGCACGGGTTCGGCCCGCCATGGCGCGCGCTCCGCGCCGCTCTTTGTCGGCGGTGGCAAGGCCATGGCACCGGTTCTGAGAAGCCATGAATTCGATCTGCCGAAAAAGGTTCGCGCGGCGGGCCTGCGCCATGCGCTTTCCTCAAAAGCGCGCGATGCCAAGCTGATCGTTCTGGATGCGGCCGCGGTCGCCGAGATCAAAACCAAGACCCTGGCCCAGCGCCTTGGAAAGCTTGGCTCGGGTCATATGCTGATCGTGGACGGTACGTTCGACGAGAAATTCCATCGCTCGGCGCGCAATCTCGCCAAAGTCTCGCTCATTCCGGCGGCGGGGCTGAATGTCTATGACGTGCTGCGCCGCGACACGCTGGTGATGACCAGGGCCGCGGTCAAAGCGATCGAGGAGCGCTTGGCATGAGCAATTACGACATCATCCTCTCGCCCGTGATCACGGAAAAATCCACGCGGCTTTCGGAAGCCAACCAGGTGATCTTCCGCGTCACGCGCTCGGCCACAAAGCCCGAGATCGCCAAAGCGGTGGAACAGCTCTTCAAGGTGAAGGTGAAGGCCGTCAACACGGTCCGCACCAAGGGCAAGATGAAGGCCTTTCGCGGCAGGCGGTTTCAGAAAAGCGAAGTGAAGAAGGCCATCGTGACCCTCGCCGAGGGTTACCAGATCGACGTGACGACAGGGCTTTAGGGATACGCCAATGGCACTCAAAACCTACAAACCGGTGACCAACTCGCAGCGCCAATTGGTGCTGGTCGATCGTACCGGGCTGCACAAGGGCCCTCCCGTCAAAACCTTGACGAAAGGCCAGAAGCGCCCCGCGGGACGCAACAATCTTGGGCGCATCACGGTGCGCTGGCAAGGCGGCGGCCACAAGCAGAGCTATCGCGTCATCGACTTCAAGCGCGGCAAACATGACCAGCCCGCCACGGTCCAGCACCTCGAATATGATCCCAACCGCACCTCTTTCATCGCGCTGATCAAATATAAGGACGGAGAGCTTGCCTATATCATCGCGCCGCAGCGTCTGGCTGCGGGCGATGTCGTCGTCTCGGGTGATCGAGTGGACGTGAAGCCCGGCAACGCTATGCCGCTCGCCGCCATGCCGGTCGGCACCATCGTCCACAATATTGAAATCAAGCCGGGCAAGGGCGGTCAGATCGCGCGCGCTGCCGGCGGTTACGCGCAATATCTGGGCCGCGACGCGGGCTATGCGCTGATGCGCCTCAACTCGGGCGAGGTCCGGCGCGTACGCCTGGAATGCAAGGCGACGGTCGGCGCGGTCTCCAATCCCGACCATATGAATGAGGTTCTCGCCAAAGCCGGACGGAATGTCTGGCGCAACCGCCGCCCCTCTGTGCGCGGCACGGCGATGAACCCGATTGATCATCCCCATGGTGGCGGCGAAGGCCGCACCAAAGGCGGCCGTCATCCTGTGACGCCGTGGGGCAAGCCCACCAAGGGCGCGAAGACCCGGAAGAACAAGCGCACGACCAGGGAAATCTTGCGCTCGCGCCACGCCAGGAAGATGCAGGGGTAAGAGATGACTCGCTCGGTTTGGAAAGGTCCCTTTGTCGATAGCTTCGTGCTGAAGAAGGCGGAAGTCGCGCGCAATTCGGGTCGCAAGGACGTCATCAAGATCTGGTCGCGCCGTTCGACCATCCTGCCGCAATTCGTCGGGTTGACCTTCGGCGTCTATAACGGCGTCAAGCATATTCCCGTGATCGTCACCGAAGACATGATCGGGCACAAATTCGGCGAGTTCTCGCCCACCCGGACCTTCCACGGTCACTCCGGCGACCGCAAGGCGAAGAAGGAGGCCACCCCCACCAATGAGTAAGCCCGCAAGAAAGCGGACGCTCTCGGACGTGCAGGCTAAAGCCATCGGCCGCAACATCCGCACCAGTCCTCGCAAGCTCAATCTGGTGGCGCAGTCGATCCGCGGACAGCGCGCCGAAACGGCGCTGGCCACGCTCACCTTTTCGCCCAAGCGCGTCGCCCGCATGGTCAAGAAGGTTCTGGAATCGGCCATTGCGAACGCCGAGAACAACCACGATCTGGACGTCGACGATCTGGTGGTGAGCGAAGCCTCGGTCGGCAAGAATCTCACCATGAAGCGCTTCCATGCCCGCGCGCGTGGCCGCGGTGGGCGCATCGAGAAGCCGTTCTCTCAGGTGACCATCGTGGTCGAAGAAAAGCGGGAGAAAGTCGAAGAAACCAAGGCGGAAGCGCCGAAGAAGGCGCCGGCAAAGCGCAAGCCGGCGGCCAAGAAAACGAAAAGCAAGGAGCAGGCCTGATGGGTCAGAAGTGCAATCCAATTGGGCTCAGGCTCGGGATCAATCGGACCTGGGATTCTCGCTGGTACGCGAGCAAGAGGGAATACGGCAAGCTCCTGCAGGAAGATATCAAGATCCGCAATTACCTGCTCGACAAGCTCAAGCAGGCCGGCGTATCGCGCATCTTCATCGAGCGGCCCCATAAGAAGTGCCGCGTGACGATTCATTCGGCGCGTCCCGGCGTTGTGATCGGCAAGAAAGGCGCCGACATCGAGAAACTGAAGTCGGACCTTGGGAAGTTCACCGATTCCGAGGTGCACCTCAACATCGTCGAGATCCGCAAGCCCGAGATCGACGCCAAGCTGGTCGCCGACAATATCGGCCAGCAGCTCGAGCGCCGGGTTGCCTTCCGCCGCGCCATGAAGCGCGCCGTGCAGTCGGCGATGCGGCTGGGCGCGCAGGGCATCCGGATCAATTGCACGGGACGCCTCGGCGGCGCGGAAATCGCCCGCGTGGAATGGTATCGCGAGGGGCGGGTGCCGCTGCATACGCTGCGCGCCGACATCGATTACGGCGTCTGTACGGCCAAGACCACCTACGGCACGTGCGGCGTGAAAGTATGGGTCTTCAAGGGCGAGATCATGGAACACGATCCCATGGCCCAGGATAAGCGCCTCAACGAAGCTGCGGAAAGCGCCAGCCGCGGCGGCCGCCCACAGCCTGCGGCATAACGAGAGTCAAGGATCATGCTTCAACCCGCACGCAGCAAATTTCGCAAACAGCATAAGGGCCGCATCCACGGCGACGCGAAAGGTGGATTCTCGCTCGCTTTCGGTTCCTTTGGGCTGAAGGCAACCGAGCCCGAACGCATCACCGCGCGGCAGATCGAGGCGGCGCGGCGTGCCTTGACCCGCCACATGAAGCGCGCGGGCCGTGTCTGGATCCGGGTTTTTCCGGACGTTCCGGTGTCGAAGAAGCCTGCCGAAGTGCGCATGGGCTCGGGCAAGGGCGCGCCCGAATTCTGGGTCTGCAAGATCAAGCCGGGTCGCATCCTTTTCGAGGTGGACGGCGTGCCGCGCGAGCTTGCGGAGGAAGCCATGCGGCTTGCCGCCGGCAAATTGCCGATCGCGACAAGGTTTGTCGCCCGGCTGACCGCATAAGGGGAAGAGACGTGACCAAGGTGGCCGAATTTCGGGATAGGTCCCAGGACCAGCTGAGCGATGAGCTCGCCAAGCTGAAGAAGGAACAGTTCAACCTGCGCTTTCAGCGGGCAAGCGGGCAATTGGAGAACACCGCGCGGTTTCGCGTCGTGCGGCGCGACATCGCGCGCATTCTGACCGTGCTCGAGCAGAAGGGCCTGGCGGCTCTGACGGCCCCGTCCAAGCCTGCGGAAAAATCGGCCAAAGCCCCACGCAAAAAAACCACCGCGACGAAAGCCGCCGCGGCCAAACCGGCAAAGAAGCCGGCCAAGCGCGCCAGCGCGAAAACGTAGGAGAGCGCAGAGATGCCCAAACGCGTACTGCAGGGTGTAGTGGTCAGCGACAAGAACGTGGCGACCAAGACCCTCGTCGTCCAGGTCGAGCGCCGCTTCATCCATCCGGTGATGGGAAAGACCGTGCGCCGGTCGAAGAAATATCACGCCCATGATGAGGGCAAGTCCCACAAGATGGGCGACATCGTGCGCATCCGCGAGTGCAAGCCAATCTCCAAGCTGAAACGCTGGGAAGTCATCGGCCGCTCCGGCGAGGCCGAAGGGAAGGCATAGGCCATGATTCAGATGACCACCGAACTCGACGTCGCCGACAATTCCGGCGCCCGTCGTGTCATGTGCATCAAGGTTCTGGGCGGCTCTAAGCGCAGATATGCCGATGTCGGCGACACCATCGTGGTCTCGGTCAAGGAAGCGATTCCGCGCGGCCGGGTGAAAAAGGGCGAGGTGCTGAAGGCGGTCGTGGTGCGTACCGCTCATGGCGTGCGCCGCCCCGATGGTTCGCTGATCCGTTTCGACGGCAATGCCGCCGTGCTGGTCAACGCCCAAAACGAACCGATCGGCACGCGTATCTTTGGCCCCGTAACGCGCGAGCTGCGCGCCAAGAATCACATGAAGATCATTTCGCTTGCGCCGGAGGTGCTCTGATGGCCGCAAAAGTCAGAAAGGGCGATCGCGTGGTCGTCACCGCGGGGCGCGACAAGGGCAAGTCGGGCGAGGTTCTGCGTGTGTATCCCGCCGAAGAACGGGTGCTGGTCAACGGCGTGAATGTGGTCAAGCGCCATCAGCGCCAAACCGCCAAGGCCCAGGGCGGCATCGTGTCCAAGGAATCGCCGATCCATTTGTCGAAAATCGCCCATGTCGATCCGAAGACCGGTTCTCCCACGCGGATCGGATTCAAGATCTTAGGTGACGGACGCCGCGTCCGCTTCGCCAAGAAGTCCGGAGAAGTCCTCGATGTCTGAAGCTGGAACCCCCAAAGAGGCCAAGCAGCCCAAGGCGCCCAAGCAAGGCGCCGGCCCCCCCGACACCAAGGCTCAGAAGAAGAAAGAGGCCGCCCAAGCCAAGGGGCCGCCCGCGGGCGAAACCGCGCGCGATCCCAATTATGTGCCGCGCTACAAGAAGCACTATCTCGAAACCGTCCGCCCGGAGCTGATGAAGAAGTTTGGCTACACCAACAAGCTGCAGGCGCCGCGGATCGAGAAGATCGTGCTCAATATCGGCGCGGGCGAAGGGGCGGCCGATACCAAGAAGATTCAGAGCGCCCAGAACGACCTCACCGCGATTGCCGGCCAGAAAGCGGTGATCACCCGCGCAAAGAAGGCGATCGCGAACTTCAAGATCACCGCGGGCCGCCCGGTGGGCGTCAAGGTCACGCTGCGCAAAGATCGCATGTATGAATTTCTCGATCGCCTGATCACGATGGCCTTGCCCCGCGTGCGCGACTTCCGCGGCGTATCGGCCAAGAGCTTCGATGGACGGGGCAATTATGCGATGGGTCTCAAGGAACACATCGTCTTCGTCGAGATCGACTACGACAAGACCGAAACGGTTTGGGGGATGGACATCATCTTTCAAACCTCGGCGCGGACCGACGCTGAAGCCAAGGCGCTTCTCGAAGGTTTCCGCATGCCGTTCATGAATTAAAAGCCCAAGGAGCGATAAGGCCTATGGCCAAGCTGTGTCAGATCAATCGGAACAAGAAACGCGAGAAAATGGTGGCGCAATATGCCGGCAGGCGGGCAGCGCTGAAGGCGAAGGCCGATGATATGTCGGTCGCTCCCGAGGATCGCTTCGCCGCGCGGCTGAAACTCGCCAAGCTGCCGCGCAACTCCTCGCCCACCCGCCTCCACAATCGCTGCGATTTGTCGGGGCGCTCGCGCGGTTACTATCGCAAGGTAAGACTTTCCCGTATCGCGCTGAGGGAATTCGCCAATTTCGGTCAGGTGCCGGGCATGACCAAGGCGAGCTGGTAGGGGAGGCGGGACGCGATGGCAATCAATGATCCAATTGGCGACCTTTTGGCCCGTATCCGCAACGGACAATTGCGCGGCCTCGCCAAAGTGTCGACGCCCGCTTCGAGTTTGCGTGGCCGACTTCTGGACGTGTTGAAATTGGAAGGCTTCATTCGCGGTTATGCCGAGGTCGAATTGAAAGGGCAGCCGCGCACCTTCGAGATCGAGCTGAAATATCACGAGGGCCGACCGGTGATCCGCGAATTGAAGCGCATCTCGACGCCCGGACGCCGGGTCTACAATTCGGTGGACGAGCTGAAACCGTATCGTGGCGGCTTGGGCATCTCGATTGTCTCCACGCCCCAGGGCGTGATGTCCGATAACGATGCGCGCGCCAAGAATGTCGGCGGTGAAGTGCTTTGCCGGGTGTTTTGATGATCTGCGGCTAGAACCCGCAACTGGAGAAAGTCATGTCTCGTATCGGCAAGAAGCCGGTCCCATTGCCCAAAGGCGTCGTCGCTAGAATCGACGATGGCACGGTCTCGGTCAAAGGGCCCAAGGGCGAACTCAAACTGCGATTGGTGCCCGAGGTGACGGCTGCCCTTGGCGACGGCAATATTGCGATCACGACGCGCGTCGAGAGCGACCGTGCCCGTGCGATGTGGGGCATGCAGCGCACGCTGTTGAACAATCTCGTCCGTGGCGTGACCGAAGGCTTCAGCGAAAAACTGGAGATTGCCGGGGTCGGCTACCGCGCGGCCGTGCAGGGCAAGAACCTGCAATTGCAACTGGGCTTTTCACATGACGTGGTCTATCCGATCCCGGCCGGGATCGGAATCGTGTGCGAGAAGCCGACCATGATCAGCATCACCGGGATCGATAAGCAGCTTGTTGGGCAGGTGGCCGCCGAAATCCGCGGCTATCGTCCGCCGGAGCCTTATAAGGGCAAGGGTGTGAAATATGCGGGCGAGCGTATCCGCCGCAAAGAAGGCAAGAAGAAGTAACCGGATATGACCAAACAGACAGACCTTTTTGAACGCCGTCGCCGCCGGGTGCGCTATCACATCGGGCAAGTGAGCAGTGGGCGTCCGCGCCTGTCGGTCTATCGTTCGGGCAAGCATATCTATGCCCAGCTCATCGACGACGGCGCAAAGCAGACCATCGCTTCGGCGAGTTCGGGCGAAAACGCCAAGAGCGGTGGAGCGGCCAAGAGCTACAATGTTGCCGCGGCCGCGGCTGTCGGCAAGCTCATCGCCCAGCGCGCTCTTGAGAAGGGCGTCAAGCAGGTGGTCTTTGACCGCGGCGGGTATCTCTATCATGGGCGCGTGAAGGCGCTTGCCGAGGCGGCCCGCGAGGGCGGCCTCGAATTCTAGAAAGGACGATCCGTGGCACGTGAATCCCGCGACCGTGAAGACCGCGACAACGAGTTCATCGACAAGCTCGTGCACATCAACCGCGTCGCCAAGGTGGTGAAGGGCGGTCGGCGTTTCGGCTTCGCGGCGCTTGTGGTCGTAGGCGACCAGCGCGGCCGGGTCGGCTTCGGGCATGGCAAGGCACGTGAGGTGCCCGAGGCCATCCGCAAGGCGACCGAAGCCGCCAAGCGTTCCATGGTCCGGGTGCCGCTAAAGGACGGCCGCACCCTGCATCATGAGACGGCGGGCCGGCATGGCGCCGGCAAGGTCATCGTTCGCCCGGCAGAGCAGGGCACGGGCATCATCGCCGGTGGCCCGATGCGTGCGGTGTTCGAGAGCCTGGGGGTGGGCGATGTGGTGGCAAAGAGCCTAGGCTCTTCCAACCCTTACAATATGGTGCGCGCCACGTTCGATGCGCTGAAGCAGCAGCAGAGTCCGCGTCTGATCGCGCAGCGCCGCGGCAAGAGCGTCTCGGAAATCATTCAGCGCCGCGAAGGCAAAGACAAGACCGAAGCCGCGGCAGGGGCATGATCATGGCCAATGACAGAAAAGCGCCCGCGAACAACTCCTCTGGAAAGAAGACCTTGACCGTGCGGCAGATTCACAGCCAAGCGCGCCGCCCGGCCACCCAGGAAGCGACCTTGCGCGGGCTGGGCCTTGGCAAAATCGGCCGCGTGAAGACCCTTGAGGACACGCCCGCGATTCGCGGCATGATCCGCAAAGTGGCTCATCTCGTCGAAGTGGGAGAATAGGAACGCGCCATGAAATTGAACCAATTGCGCGATAATCCAGGCGCGAGAATGATCCACACGCGGGTAGGCAGGGGGTCGTCCTCAGGGCTCGGAAAGACCTCGGGCCGTGGCGTCAAGGGCGCGAAAGCCCGCGCGGGCGTCTCGATCCACGGTTTCGAAGGCGGTCAGATGCCGCTCTATATGCGGCTGCCCAAGCGTGGTTTTTACAATCATTTCGCCAATGAATTCGCGGTCATCAATCTTGGTCGCATCCAGAAGGCGATCGATGACGGCAAACTCAAGGGCAAGGAAACGATCACGGGGGCCGATCTGCACGCCGTGGGGCTCGTAAGCCATGGGCAGCACGGGGTTAGGCTGCTCGCCAAGGGCGAGCTGAAGACCAAGCTCAACTTTGAAGTGGCAGGCGCGTCGCACTCGGCCATTGCGGCGGTGGAGAAGCTGGGGGGCTCGGTCAAGACGACGTTCAAGAAGACCGTTCATATGAACAAGAAGGGCGAGCCGGGGAAACGGGTCCAAAGGCGCAAGGCCGCCGCAGACAAGCGCGCTAAGGCAAAAGCGGGCTAGTCGTTTACGATAGGTCCCCTAAAAAGGACGGCGGAACTCCCTATATGGGCAGGGGTCCGTCTTTGCTTCAAAGCCCTATATACTCTCGCTCGCCGCGGAGTCGACCATGCCCTCAGCAGCCGAACAATTAGCCGCCAATTTCAATTTTTCCGCTTTTTCGAAAGCGACGGAACTCAAGCAGCGCATTATCTTCACGGCGGTGGCGCTGATCGTGGCGCGGCTCGGCACCTATATTCCCATGCCGGGGATCGATGCCAGCGAGCTCGCGCGCCAGATCCAGCAGCAGCAGGGCAGCCTGCTCGATGTGTTCAATCTCTTAGCGGGCGGCGCCATCGGGCGCATGGCGATCTTTGCCCTCGGCATCATGCCTTACATCTCCTCCTCCATCATCATCCAGCTGATGACGACCGTGTCTCCCACGCTCGAACAGCTGAAGAAGGAAGGCGAATCAGGCCGCAAACAGATCAACCAATACACGCGCTACGGCACCGTGATGTTGGCGGCGGTGCAGGCTTACGCCATCGCCATGGGCTTAGAGCAATGGGGCACGGTGGTGATCGCGCCCGGCATGGCCTTCCGCCTCTCGACCGTGATCACGCTGACCGGCGGTACCATCTTCCTGATGTGGCTGGGCGAGCAGATCACCGCGCGGGGCGTCGGCAACGGTATCTCGCTGATCATCATGGCGGGGATTGTCGCGCGCATTCCGACCTTCCTGGTTCAGCTCTTCGAGCAGGCCCGCACCGGGGCTATCAACCCGGCCCTGATCATCGCCATGTTTGTCCTGTTTGGTGCATTGATCGCCTTTGTGGTGTTCATGGAGCGGGCCCAGCGGCGGCTGCTCGTCCAATATCCCAAGCGACAACAGGGCAATCGCATCTTCGGCGGTGAATCCTCCCATCTTCCCCTGAAGATCAACGTCGCGGGCGTGATTCCGCCGATCTTCGCGTCGTCCTTGCTGCTGTTGCCGACGACGGTGGCGAATTTCAATGCGGCCAATATCCCTGCCTGGCTGCAGAACATCGTCGTGCTCCTGGGCCACGGCAAGCCGCTGTTCATCCTGCTTTATGCCGCGGGCATCATGTTCTTCTGCTTCTTCTATACGGCGATCGTGTTCAATCCGGAGGAGACGGCGGACAATCTGAAGAAATATGGCGGGTTCATTCCCGGCATCCGTCCGGGCAAGCGCACCGCCGAATACATCGATTATGTGCTGACCCGCATCACGGTCGTGGGTTCGCTGTATCTCACGGCCGTCTGCCTGATCCCGGAAATCATCGGTGGGGCCTACAATGTGCAGCAATTCGCTTTTGGCGGCACTTCGCTCCTGATCGTGGTCAGCGTGACCATGGACACCGTCGCGCAAATTCAAAGTCATCTCATCGCCCAGCAATATGAGGGCCTTATCAAGAAGGCGCGACTCAAAGGCGCCCGGACGAAATAGCCGCGCGATGAATCTCATTCTGTTTGGTCCGCCAGGTGCGGGCAAAGGCACCCAGGCCAAAATCCTGCAGTCGGATTGGCGACTTCCCCAATTGTCGACGGGAGACATGCTGAGGGCCGCGATTGCGGCGGGCACGGAGCTCGGGAAGAAGTCCAAGGCGATTATGGACCGTGGCGATCTTGTGCCGGACGATGTTGTCATCGGCATTATCGGCGAGCGGCTGGATCGGCCCGATTGCGCCCAAGGCGCGGTCTTCGACGGCTTTCCGCGCACGGTTCCCCAGGCCGAAGCGCTCGACAAAATGCTTGCCTCAAGGGGGAGCAAGATCGACGCGGTCATCGAGCTTAGGGTGAACGACGAGGCCATGCTCGGCCGGATGGAGAATCGGGTGAAGGAGAATCCGGGCACTGCGCGCCCCGACGACAATCCGGAGACCCTGAAAAACCGCCTCGGCGTGTACCGGACGAATACCGCCCCGCTGCTCGACTTCTATCGCGGGGCCGGCAAGCTCAGGGTCGTCGACGGAATGGCTCCGATCCCCCAGGTGGCGGCCGCGATCCGCTCGATCCTGACCGGGCTTGAAGCCGGGGCAGGGAGCTGAAAATGGCCTAGTGTCGTGGTTTCGAAGTTCGCATTATTTATATATCAGGCTCCTGGCGAACTTCGAAACCGAAACGACACTAGGAATCAATGAGTTGCTAGTGTCCTTCGATTCCGAAATTCGCAAAAAGCACGATATCGAGATCGTGCGAATTTCGGAATCGGGACACTAGGGAGAGTGCTCTCATCACAGCTTCGTTGGAGTGTTGACTAAAGACTATCCATACCTATAATCCGCGCCCTCGCGGCTGGATTTTCCCTTCCGGCGCAACCGTCCGCGCGGCCGCAGGCCAAATGAAAAACAGGAGAACATCGTGGCGCGCATTGCCGGCGTCAATATTCCCACCAATAAACGCGTGGAGATCGCCCTTCGCTATATCCATGGCATCGGTCCGGCCCATGCAAAGGAAATTTGCGAGAAGGTCGGCATCGTTTCCAATCGGCGCGTGAGCGATCTGACCGAGACCGAAATCATTCAGATTCGTGAAACCATTGACCGCGACTACGTTGTCGAAGGCGATCTGAGGCGCGAAGTCGCGATGAACATCAAGCGGTTGATGGATCTTGGCTGCTATCGCGGCCTGCGTCATCGCCGGGGACTTCCGGTGCGCGGTCAACGTACCCATACCAATGCCCGCACCCGCAAAGGGCCCGCGCGCGCCATTGCCGGCAAAAAGAAGGTCACCAAATAATGGCGAAAGCAGCACCGCGTGCGCGCAAGAAGGAAAAGAAGAACATCGTCACGGGCGTCGCCCATGTGAACGCCACGTTCAACAATACGATCGTCACGATTACCGACGGTCAGGGCAATGCGGTTTCGTGGTCTTCGGCCGGCTCGCTCGGTTTCAAGGGCTCGCGCAAGTCGACGCCCTACGCGGCCCAGGTGGCGGCCGAGGATGCCGCGAAGAAGGCCGTCGAGCATGGCATGCGCACGCTTGAGGTCGAGGTCAGCGGTCCGGGTGCGGGACGCGAATCGGCTCTGCGGGCGCTGCAATCGGTCGGCCTGAACGTGACGGCGATCCGCGATGTCACGCCGATCCCGCACAATGGCTGCAGGGCCCCGAAGAGACGGCGCGTCTGAGCGAGATTTACTTCCGCGTAAACACGCGTTTCGCCATCGAACGAATAGGGCAGAGCTTTTTGCGTCTGTCCGAGAAACGATGAGGAAAGACAGTGTTCCAGAAAAATTGGCAAGAATTGATCAAACCACAGAAACTCAAAGTCGATGGGGGTCATGAGCAGGCGCGTTCTGCCACGATCGTCGCCGAGCCGCTGGAGCGCGGTTTCGGACTGACCTTGGGCAACGCGCTTCGCCGCGTGCTGCTGTCCTCGCTTCAGGGCGCGGCGGTGACCGCGATCCAGATCGAGGGCGTGCTGCACGAATTCTCGTCCATTCCGGGCGTGCGCGAGGACGTCACCGACATCGTGCTGAACGTCAAGCAGATCGCGCTTCGTCTGCATGCGGAAGGTCCCAAGCGGTTGACGCTGCGGGCCGATGGTCCGGGAGAGGTCACGGCCGGCCAGATCACGGCGATGGCCGATCTTGAGATCCTCAATCCCGATCTGGTTCTTTGCACCTTGGACGAAGGCATCGCGCTCCGCATGGAGCTGACGGTCGCCACCGGCAAGGGCTATGTCCCGGCCGACCGCAACCGTCCGGAGGACGCGCCCATCGGGCTCATTCCGGTGGATTCGCTGTTCAGCCCCGTGAAGAAAGTTTCGTACAAGGTCGAGAACACCCGCGAAGGGCAGATCCTCGATTACGACAAGCTGACCATGACGGTGGAAACCAATGGCGCGGTCAGTCCCGACAACGCCGTCGCTTATGCCGCGCGCATTTTGCAGGATCAGCTCCAGGTCTTCATCAATTTCGAAGAGCCCAAGGAACGCGTCACCGACGAAACCAAGCCGGACCTCGCGTTCAACCCGGTGTTGCTAAAGAAGGTCGACGAACTCGAGCTTTCCGTTCGCTCGGCCAATTGCCTGAAGAACGACAACATCGTCTATATCGGCGATCTCATTCAGAAGACCGAAGCCGAAATGCTGCGCACGCCGAATTTCGGGCGCAAATCGCTCAACGAGATCAAAGCCGTGCTGGCTGAGATGGGACTCCATCTCGGCATGGAAGTGCCGGGCTGGCCGCCGGAGAACATCGAAGAATTGGCGAAGCGCTACGAGGATCAGTACTGATCGGGCGTCTTTAGGGGATCGTATCATGCGTCATTTGAAGTCCGGCCGCAGGCTCAACCGCACCACGGCGCATCGCACATCGATGTTCGCCAACATGGCCTGCGCGCTGATCAAGCATGAGCAGATCACCACGACGCTGCCCAAGGCGAAGGAGCTTCGCCCTGTTATCGAAAAGCTTGTGACATCGGCGCGGAACGGCAAGGGCAGCCTGCATGCGCGTCGCCTTGCCCTCTCGCGTATCAAGGACGCGGCGATGGTGTCCAAGCTCTTCGACATCTTGGGCCCGCGTTACGCCACGCGTCCTGGTGGCTATACCCGCGTGCTGAAGGCCGGCTACCGTTACGGCGACAATGCCGCCATGGCGGTGATCGAATTCATCGACCGCGATCCCGACGCAAAGGGTAAGGATTCGGGGCCCGTCGAAAGCGCCGAAGAATCCGCCGAAGCATAGGCAGTGGGTTCCCGTTAATCGAGGAATTCATCCGCGTCCGATCAGGGACAGCAGCGTCCGCGTGAGCGCGTCGGCCGGACGCAGCACCAGCCAACCGAAAATATCCACATTGAGGCCGCGCCGCGCCGCAAACAGCGGCACCACGAACACCAGAAGAACCAAAACCACCATGCCGTAGCGGCCGAAGCGGATGTAGGGCCGCACCAGGGATTCCGGTAGGAATGCGGCGATGACCTTGCTGCCGTCGAGGGGCGGCAGCGGCAGCAGGTTGAAGAGGAAGAGCAGGAGGTTGAGCGAGAACAGCAGCGACAGGGGCACCACGGCGCCGGCGGCGGGTCCGGCCGCGGCGCTGGCGGTGACGTGGGTGAAGGAGATGGTCTCCGGCGTCTTGAAGATCCCGGCCGCCATGCCGGCCCGGATGCCCAAGCTGGCGATAAGCACCAGGGTAAGGTTGGCGGCCGGCCCGGCGAGCGCCATGATGGCGGCGCGCTTCGGGTAGCGGCGGGCCCACGCCGGATCGTACGGCGCGCTCGCCCAGCCCATCATCCAGCCGCGGGTGAAGAAAGTGAGGAGCGGGATGACCACCATCCCGATCGGCTCGCGCATCACGTGCGGCAGCGGGTTCAGGGTCACCTGCCCGCCGTGGTAGGCGGTGGGGTCGCCGAGCCGGTAGGCGGCGAAGGCGTGCGACGCCTCGTGGAGCGTGGTCGAGAAGAGGAAGACCACGAACCAGGTGAGCCCAAGGCCGACCGCGGCCAGGGTGAG
>DASQIQ010000027.1:0-1596 GCA_035631495.1 Micropepsaceae bacterium | reverse complement strand
CGCCACCGCATCCCCTGGACCGCGAGTCCGCGCGCCGTTTTGCGCAATATCTCATGACCGAAACCTCGGAAAGGCTCTGCTATACTCTCGCCGCTTTCTTACGGAGCCATGCATGTCTTCAGCAACTGAGTTTCACACTCCGGCGAACCGTTTGCCCGATCGTCGCAACTTTCTCGCCTATTTTTCGAGCCTCGGGCTCGCGCCGACGCTTTTCCCCGGCGTTTTATGGGCCAAGCTCGAACAGCAAAAATCGCCGACCATCACCAAAGAAATGTTGCGGACCGCCGCGGCTGTCGCCGGGGTGCCATTCACCGAGCCACAGCTCGACGCCATGCTCGCCGGCGTAAACGAAAATCTTGCCAAGTATCGCGCCCTGAACAAAGTCGAGCTGGATAACGCCGTCGCTCCTCCGCTCTATTTCAACCCCATCGTTCCCGGAATGAAAATTGATCGCAGCAGCCGCGCGTTTCAGACCAGCACCCCGCCCCGGGTGTCGCGCCCGCAGAACCTCGAAGAAGCAGCCTTCTGGCCGGTGACCCATCTCGCGGACCTGATTCGCCGCAAGCAAGTCAGTTCGCTCGAACTCACCGAAATGTATCTTCGGCGGCTCAAGCGCTACAACCCCAGGCTCTTGTGCGCGGTAAATTTGACCGAAGATCTGGCCCTGCGCCAGGCGCGTGAAGCCGATCGCGAAATCGCCTCTGGCCACTACCGCGGACCGTTGCACGGAATTCCTTACGGCATCAAGGACCTCGCAGCGGCGAAAGGCTATCCCACCACCTGGGGAGCCGCGCCGTTCAAAGATCGCATCATCGACGTGGACGCGACGGTGGTGTCACGCCTGCAAGCCGCCGGCGCCGTGCTCGTGGCGAAACTCGCTACCGGCGAACTGGCCCTCGATGATGTCTGGTTCGGTGGGCAAACCAAGAATCCCTGGGATCTTTCCATGGGCTCGCAAGGCTCTTCCGCTGGACCGGCCTCCGCCACCGCGGCCGGCCTGGTGGGCTTTTCCATCGGCACGGAGACCGGCGGCTCGATCGTCGAGCCTTCCGGCATTTGCGGCGTCACCGGACTGCGTCCGACCGCCGGCCGTGTCAGCCGCTATGGCTTCATGACCCTGGCCTGGAGCCTCGACAAGATCGGGCCGATGTGCCGCAGCGTCGAAGATTGCGCGATTGTTCTCAACGCCATCCACGGGCCTGACGATCGCGACCTCTCTCTCCTCGACGTTCCCTTCAATTGGAACGCCAACCTCGACGTCCGCAAGCTGCGCGTCGGCTACCTCAAAGCGGCTTTCTCGAACACCCGTCAGACTCCCAAAACGGACGCCAACGACGCCGCAGCCCTTGCGAAAATCCGCGGCCTGGGCGTCCAGCTCGTGGACATCGCTTTGCCTGCCCATGCCGATCTCGATATCGGCACGATCATCTACGGCGAAGGCAACGCCGCGTTGCGTGATCCCATCGAGACGCGCCCGCAAAATCTCGTGCGCCAGGATCGCGTGGCCAATCAGCACGCGCTTCGCCTGCTCCCTGCGGCGGAGTATCTCCATGCCAATCGCATCCGCACGCTACTCATGCAGGAAATGGCGCAAGT
>DASQIQ010000026.1:0-17209 GCA_035631495.1 Micropepsaceae bacterium | reverse complement strand
CCGGATCGGCGATGCCGACGGTGGTGAGCATCTCCACGCAGCGCTCGCGGGCGGCGTGTTTCTCCATACCGAAGCGCAGCTTGAGCACCTCGGCCATCTGCTTTTCGACGGTGAATACCGGATTCAACGATGTCATCGGATCCTGGAAGATCATGGCGATCTCTTTGCCGCGGATTTTCGGCAGCTCGTCACGGGCCAGCTTGAGCAGATCGATACCGTTGAAACGAATTTCGCCGCCAAGGATTTTCCCAGGGGGGCTCGGGACCAGGCGCAGAATGGAGGTCGCTGTCACGCTCTTGCCGCATCCCGATTCGCCGACGAGCCCGAGCGTGCGCCCCTTGTCGAGGTTCAGCGAAACGCCGTCGACGGCGCGCACCAATCCCGCTTCGGTGTCGAAGCCGACTTTCAGATCGTCGATTTCCAGCAGCGGCAATGTAGCCCCTTCACATCAGGCAAACGGGATCGTGGTGGGATGGATTATTGGAATCTCTTGCGAATGCCGTAATAGTCCTTGTCCAAATCGGGATCGACGGGGTAGGCCTTGTTGGTGCGCTTGGCTTCTTCGAGTGCGGCTTTCTTCGCCGGGTCGATCCAATAAACCATCCAATCGGTGAGCTGCTGCGTCCGCCGTGGCAGATAAAATTCCGGAAACTGCACATAGTCCCAAAAGACCAGCCTCATATACGGCGATGTCCAGAACGGAATGTAGAATGCCTCGTCGTGAACGATTTGATCGATCTTCCACATCGCATCGCGGCGTGCGTCTGCGTCCAGGCTCTCCTCATAGGTCTTGATCAGTGCGTCGACCTCGGGCGTGCCGAAGCCCCAAAAATCATTGTTGTTCTTGGCCTTCTTGAATTCGGTGCCGAGATATTGCCGAGGTTCGGGATACAGACCCGACGTCATTCCGAGGTTGACCATTTCGAATTTGCGCTCCAAAGCGCGCTCGAACATCGTCCCAGGCTCCAAGAGCTGCAACTTCATATCGATTCCGGCGCGTCGAAAATCCTGCTGCACCACCGTCAGATGGGGTTCCAACCCTTTGGCTGAGTACATAAGCGTGAAACTGGCCTTCTCGCCCTTGTCGTTGACCAGGATGTCGTCCGTATCGGACCTGGTAAATAACAGTCCATAAGCCACGTTGCGCAGCTTCGCCAACGTGCTCTGGTTGCGAATGTTGTCGGGGCGATGATAGCCGGCGCGCTCCAGATGCTCGCGCGCTTTCTCAGAACTGAATTCATAGGACTTCAGATTCGGATTGGCGTATTCGGTGCCTTCGAAAAAGGATTTCAGGCGAAAATACTCATTGTACATCAGGTTCCGGTTCAGGCGCTCGAAGTTCAACAAATATTGCAGCGCTATGCGGAATTCCTTGTTCTGAAAGATCGGAGATTCGAGATTCATGTGCAGGCCGGAAATCCCAGACGGCCAGTCCACGAACACACGCGCACGGCGCAGCCAGCCATTGGTGACGGCGGGGAAGGTATAGTTTTCGTTCCAAATCCTGGCGGTGCTTTCCTGCATCATGTCCAGCTCGCCGAGGCGGACATAATCGAGCTCGCGCTCCGGAGCGATGACCCGCAGATGAATCTGGTCGAAATTGTACATGCCGCGGAAATATCGCTTCTTGTCGCCCCACCAATTCGGGGTTCTCTTGAAGGTGATCGACTGCCCCCGCTCTACGTCCGAAACCACATAGGGGCCGATCGCGATCTGCGGCTGGTTCGTGGTGCGAGTCACCCAATCCTTGTCCAGAACGGTCGCATGCGCCGGGGTCGGCCATAATCCCCCATAGTCGACGAGCGGCCGCCAACTCGGCCGAGTGCCGACGATCCTCAGGGTGTAATCGTCGATTTTGTCGACCGACTGATAATAGCGCTCCGCATAGCTGTTGTAGAACGGATCGACGATGAATTTCGATTGCATCATCTTCCAGGTGAAAACGTAGTCGTCCGCGGTGATGGTATGGCCGTCGGAAAATTTCGCGTCCGGGTCCAGCTTGAAGTAGATCGTCTTCTGGTCTTTCTGGATCGACCAGTGGGTCGCCATAATCGGGATGAATTTATCCGTCACCGGATGACGCCCCACGAGTCCGAACCCTGCGGTGAACGCCTGATTCCAGGAGGCGAAAAAATCGTTGTTGTTGGGTCCCATGATGCGGAATGTCAGCGGATAGGCGCCGATGGCGACATTCAAGGTGCCGCCGCGGATCGCCTTTTCGGAGCCGATCAGCGGCTCGTCATTGTCGGTCTCCCAGACAATGTCCTTGGGCAGCGTAACCGGAGCGGTGGCAGCGGCGGCCGCTGCCGGCTTCGCCTCCTCGGCCGCCAAAATCGCAGCGCCGCGAAGAGGCAGCAGGAGGGCGGCCAACACGATGGCGGTCAGAATTCCTTTCATCCTCGCACTCCCATCGTTTCTACTCATATTTGGCAAATCGCTTCGGATCGAACGCTTCGCGAACCGATTCGCCGATGAAGACGACCAGAATCAAGGTGATGGAGATGGCTCCGAACGGCGCCAAGGTCAGCCACAATTTGTCCCGGTTTTCCGGCAACAGCGCCTGATCGATGAGCTGGCCCCAGCTCGGTGTCGGCGGCGGCAGTCCATAGCCGAGATAATCCAGCGCCGTCAGTGCGAAGATCGCGCCGACCACGGCGAAGGGCGTGAACGTCACCAGGGGTGTCAGACAATTCGGCAACAAGTGGCGGAAGATGATGCGCAAATGCGAGGCGCCGTAGGATTTCGCGGCCAGGCAATATTCCTTGGTCTTCTCGCGATACATCTCCGTGCGCATATAGAACGTGATCCCGATCCATTGAAACACCGTCATGATGCCCACCAGCATCCAGAAGCTGGGCACGATCAGGGCGGCCAGGATGATCACCACATAGAGGAACGGTATCGAGATCAGCACTTCGATCAAACGCTGGCTGATGATATCGAAGCGTCCGCCGAGATAGCCTTGCAGACTGCCGATGAAGGTTCCGATCACCTGACCGATGATCGTCAAGAACAACGCGAAAAAGATCGAAATGCGAAAACCGTAGAGAAGGCGCGAGGCGACATCGCGCCCTTGGCTGTCCGTGCCGAGATAATGGCCTCTCAAAGCATCGGGCGGATTCGGCGGCACCTTGGCGAGCTTGGCTAATGAGGGCAGCGCGCCGGATCGCGCCAGGCCGACGAGATTGCCCGTCGGCGATTTTGTCCGGTCGGCGAGGAGTGCGGTGATGCCGCCGTTTTCGATTAGGTCCGCAAGCTCATTCAACCCGTCGCGTCGCGCGATTCTTTCGGCGGCGTCGCGGTTGCCCATCGAGAGCGGCGCTTGAATATCGTTGAGAATCTCGTTGTACCAGAAATCGCTCTGATACGGGTCCCATGGAATGGGAGGCATGATGACGGTATTTCCGCGATTGGGATATTTTCCGTCCAAGGCCGCGAGTTTCTGCGCATCGCCGCCCGCTTGCGCGGCTTCGCGGTTGTAGAAGAACCGTTCGGCTTGCCACTCGCGTTGCAGCCTCAAATATTCCGTTTCCAGATCGCCGCCCGACCAGCCCGGGGGTGGCATCTGAGCAAAGGTCGCCATGCTCAGATATTGAAACGTCGGGAAGAACCATTGCCCTTGATAGGAGACCAGAAGCGCCCGGCTTTCGGCCAACAGGGGCGCGAAGATCGAAAGCACGATCGCCACCGCGAGAATCAGGAACGAGTAATAACCACGCTTGATTTGACGAAATCTCGCGAAACGCCGGCGGGTGATGGGGTCGAGCTTGATCCAAGCCATGGGCTACTCGAACCTTACGCGCGGGTCGACAAAGGCGACCGCCAGATCCGAAACCAGATTTCCCGCCATCAACAACACGCTGTCGATCACCAATATGCCCATGACCACGGGGAAATCGCGGGACTGGATCGCTTCGAACGCCAAAAGGCCGATCCCTTCGATGTTGAACACGCGTTCGATCAGAAAACTGCCCGCCACGAAGATGCCGAGCAGGCTGCCGATGCTGGTCGCCATCGGAATGAGCGAATTGCGCAAGGCATGCACGAAGACGGCGCGGCGCCAGCTCAGCCCTTTGGCCAGCGCGGTACGAACATAGTCCGCGCTCATATTCTCCATCAGGCTGTTCTTCATCAGCATTGTGTCGATGGCAAATGCGCCGATCAAATAGGCGATCAGAGGCAGGATCGAATGCCAGGCGATGTCCGCGATCTTTGCCATTGTGGGCAGGGATGCAGCGCCCGGCGACTGGAATCCGCCCAGGGGAAAGATCTGGAACTGCACCGCGAACAAATTGACCAGCACGGCGCCGAGCGCAAATCCCGGTACGGCAAATCCGACAAAGATCAGGATGGAGGTCAGATTGTCCAACGCGGTGCGATGCCGGATGGCCTTGACGATGCCGAGGGGAATGGAGATGGCATAGACGAAGAACGCGGTCACCAGCCCATAATAGATTGAAACCGGAAGACGCTGCGCGATGACCTGCAGGACCGGCTCGTTGTAGCGGAAGGATTTTCCGAGATTGAGCTGGACCGTCTGATACAGCCATATGCCATAGGCGACCGGCAGCGGCTTGTCGAAGCCGTAATATTCCCGCAACTGCTGCAGCTGCGCGTCTGGAATGACGAGTTGCGGCAGGCGCGCACCTCCACCGCCGCCCGCTACCTCGCCGCCGCCGCCGGCTCCAGCCAGCTGCAGGCGAAGCTGATCGATCGGGCCGCCGGGCACGAACTGACAAAGCAGGAAGGTCACGAAGGTGATCCCCAGAAAGGTGGGAATCATCAGGAGGAATCGCCGCGCCACATAATTGCGCAACGCTTCGCCACGAGATTTCAAGACATTCCTCCTGCACAGGCTCGGCGGCGATCTTACTCTGCCGGAGTTCGCCGTCATCCGGGAAGTTTGAACAGCGGCAGAATGGAACGGTTCACTCCCGCGAGGGAACTCGAACGGTCCGCCCTAACTACTGTTAGAGTTGTGTAGAATAATCAAGGCGCATATTTCACGGATCAATCCGATCCACAGCGAAGCCGGCCGGGGCCAATCCGGATTGGTGCCGCTCCCACATTTTCTTATAGGCGGCCTCGATATGCCGCGCGAAACGCGGCGTGTCGAACAGGGGGTAGGTATCGCGGTTTCGGGCGAGCTTTCCTCTAACAGAAGCCATCAGGGCGGGATCCGTGGCGAGCTTCAGCGCGAGTGCTTCGTAGTCCGCGAGCGAGCGCGTGATCATCTCTTCGAGACCAACAGCGGCAAGCAGGCTCGCGGCGACTCGCCCGGCGAAGGTGGAGCCGAGGCAAGTCAGCACCGGAACGCCCATCCAGAGGGCATCGCTCGCGGTGGTGTGCGCGTTGACCGGCAGCGTGTCGAGGAAGAGATCGGCGAGGCGACCGCGCGCAAGATGATCCTTTAGCTTGATGAACGGTGAAAACAGGATGCGATCGGGCGAGACGCCGCGCTTCTGCGCTTCATTCAAAAGATTGCGTTCGATCGCGGAGTCAACTTCCAGGAGCCACAGCACGCTGCCGTCCGTGCTAGCGAGGAGCCGCATCCAGATGGAGAAGATCTCCGGTGTGATCTTGTAGGCATTGTTGAAAGAGCAAAATACGAAGCCCTTTTCCGGTAACCCGTACTCCGCTCGGCTGGGAAGTGTGTCGCCGATCGCCTTCTTGCGGTCGTTGGCCTGATAGGTGTCGGGCAGATAAACCACTCTCTCCGAATAATCCTCACGCCGGTCGTCGGGGATAATCCACCGGTCCGCCAGAATGTAATCCATGTAGGGAGCGCCCATGGTGCCGGGAAAACCGAGATAATTGACTTGGATGGGTGCAGGTTTGAAAGCGAAGAGTCCGGTTCGCTCCTCGCCGAAGAACCCGTTCAGATTGACCAGGATGTCGATATCCGCGCGGGCAATCTCATCGGCGACTCCGGAATCGGAGCGGCGCGACACGTCGGAAAACACATCGAACGCCGCCTTGATGCGCTTACGCATCGCACTCGCATCGTCAATCCCGGTCGAGATGGCATGGAGTTCAAACGCGCTTCTGTCATGACATTCGAAGAGGTCGGCGGTGAGATAGCCCGTTGCCTGCTCGCGAAATTCTCCCGACACGTAGCCCACGCGAATCTTCGAATGCGCGGATCGCCCGCCGCGCCACATCGGTATCGGGCTTGGGGGATATTTCGCAGCGGCATAGGCGCGGGCGCACACCATTTGATCGGAAGGGTTTTCGCCGATCATGAGGAACGCGAACGGATTGGCGGCGGGCTTGCCTTCCAGCACGCGCGCGCGCAAATGCTCGACGTCTTTCTGAAGATCGGACCAATCGCAGACATACATTTTTGTCAGGAGGCGTGTGCCCTCGAGATATTCCATTTCGGGATTGAGAGAGAAGGCCCGGTCATATGCCGCGTAGGCCTCCCGACCCCTTCCGAGTTTGAAGAGGGCATTGCCACGCCCGTTATGGGCAGCAACAGAATCGGGAGCGATCGCGGCCGCCTTCTCATAGGCGAGCAAAGCGTCGTTGTATCGGCCAATCTGGAAGAGAACATCGCCGCGATTGGCATGCGATTCGGCATGGACCGGATCCAACGCAATCGCGCGATCATAACTCGCCAGCGCGTCTTCATAACGCAGCAGGCTGCCGAGGGCCTTGCCGCGGCCAAAGAGCGCGTTGGCTTGCTGAGGTCGAATCGCCAAGGCGCGGCCGTAACTCGATAGCGCCTCTTCATATTTGCCAAGGCCAAGAAGCAGATTGCCTCGGTTGATATGGGCAGATGAGTCCTCGGGGTTCAGCGCGATCGCGCGCTCATAGCTTATGAGCGCCTCGTCGGTGCGCTTCAGCTGACAGAGAATGACGCCTTTATTGTTGAGCGTGATGGAGTCGCCGGGATTGAGCGCCAGCGCGCGATCAAAACTTGCAAGAGATTCTTCGGGACGGTTCAGTGCGCTCAAGACATTGCCGTAATTGTAGTGGATGAAGGGATTGTCCGACGCGATAGAGGCTGCCCGACCTATCAAATCCGCTGCGGTTTCATAGCGCCCGCGTTGGGCTTCCAAGACGCCGAGAAGGTGCAGCGCATCCGCCTGATCGGGCATCACCGCCAGCACGTCCCGGTAGCGTGACTCCGCTTCCTCGTGCCGTCCCTGTTGATGCAGCTCCTGGGCTTGCCGCAGCCTGTTCAAGGCCTCGGGTCCAGCGCTCATGCGCGTACCAGCCGGGTGGATTTCCCGCTCAGCTGCGCGCCCCAGGTCAAAATCTTGGGAAAGGATTTCAGAATCGGCAAAGCGCCCACGAAAGCGTTTGGCCGCATTGCGATATGCGCGAATGTTGCGGCGGCGCGGATGCGCGGAACAAACGAGCGTTTCCAATCCCGGCGATAGCACATTCCGATGTCGGCGACATCGCCGGGGGCTAGACCATTCTGGCCCGCGATCAAACGCCGGCAGAGCAGCCAGGCCGATTGCATGGCCATGCTGATCCCCTCGGCGACAATGGGGTGCGCCTCGCCGGCGATGTTGCCTACGAAAAAAATCCCATCGGCAAATGGACGGCGGATTCCCGGTTGAATGGGACCGGCCGAAAGCCATGCGCCGTCAAGCTCGGCGCGACGCAAGGCGGTGCGTGCGCCTTCGCAGCTTTGCAGAATGTGCAGAAGCGTAGCGTCCGCCGCGCGGCTCCCAGGGTTGTCCCGGCGGCGCCGCGCCACCACATCGCGGCGAATGCAGCACGACAGGCTGACTCGATCCCCATCGGTGTGCACCATGCCACCATAGCCCCCTGGAAAGGCCAGCAACGGCATCAGGTCGGCCGGCAAATCGCTATTTCTGAAACGCGCTTTGAAGGCGAGCAGATCCCGCTCGGAATGCGCGCCGGCTTGGGCGGGAGACAAGGGGCCATGCTCCCATGAGCCATTGGCGGCGATGAGAACCGGCGCACTCATCTCGATCGCTCCGGAAGCCGACGAGATCGTGCAGCAATGACCGGATTGGGTCCGGCGCAGGGCCGACAATTTCCAGGGCTGAAACAGCTTTGCTCCGGCGCGTACGGCCGCGTCCAGCAAGAGGGAGTCGAGCCTATCCCTCCCCAAGGCTCGTCCCCAGCCCCACGCGGAGCCATCCACGCGCGGCATGGGCGAGGACAAGACCATATCGCGAGCAAACAGACCGACACGGCGTATTTCCGGACCGGCGGATGCGAAGAACTCGCTGGCGATCCCGTCGTCCTGAACCAGGGGCAGACTGGTCGCCGAGATGAACTCGCCGCACACTTTGCGGCGCGGAAAGCGCGTCTTCTCGACCACTGCCACCGACCAGCCCGCTTGCGCGAGCAACCTTGCGGCTGTCGATCCCGCGGGGCCCGCTCCGATCACGATCGCATCGTAAGTCATGGCGCGATTCCAGCGGCTCGCCACGCCAAAAAGCAATGCGTGAAAGGAAGCGCCGGCCCTTCCTCCAGGTGCCAATCCTTATCGCTCGGCCACAGCTCTGAAAGCTCCTTCCCGCGGAAGCCGGCACGCACGCTGACCAAGGCGTCATGCCGCGTGACGTCGTTGCAGCCGATGGCCCAAAGAAGACGGCTGCCGATCAGTCCAGATCCCGCGCGCCAGGGCTCACATGCGGCAAAGGCATCGGCCAGGCGCGCGGCGCCCTTGAGCAGCTTGGCAAGGGAATCGCGTTCGAAATGATGCAGGAACAGATTGGCGAGCACGATGTCGGCGCATCCGGGCGCGGCCCTTCCCAGAAAATCGAAGACATCGGTGGAAATCGTTTCGGCTTGCCAACCAAGATCGCTAAAGCCACGGCGTGTGCGCTCGGTCACGATGTTCTGGCGATCCACCAATGTGACCTTCACATTGCGCCAGCGCGGCGCCAATCGCTTGGCGAGCGCCAACATGAAGGTGCCGTCGCCCGCGCCGAGTTCGATAAAATTGCGTGGTGTCCGCCCGTCAAGCGCGGCGATGAGGAGCCGTGTCATGATGCGCCCCTGTAGCATCCAGCCATTGATGCGCTTGAGGTCCCGCCGCGACCACACGGCGCGCGGATCGGCTTGCGGCAGTTCGTCCAGCCATTCGGGTTCGACGCGGCGGGCCAGGCTCATGATGGTCTCGCAGAACCTTCGTGAAAGAGCATCGTCTCGGCAATCAGGCCCGGCCCGAAGGACATGGCGCAGCCAAGCGCGCCCGCTCTGGGCGAACGCAGCATGTTTTCGAGAACAAACATCACCGTCGCCGATGACATGTTTCCAAACCGCCGCAGGATGTCGCGCGATGCTCCGAGCGCGGCCGGCTTGAGATCGAGCGCCCGCTCGATGGCGTCCAGAACGGAGCGGCCACCGGGATGCACCGCCCACAGATCGATGGCCGAAATCGGCGCGCCATCGAGAATCTGTCCCGACCTCTCGCGCACCGCATCGAGAATGGTACCGGGCACTTGCCCGGAAAGCACCATGTTGAAACCTGAGTCTCCGATTCCCCAGGTGATGAGATCCGGCGTGTCCGGAACGAGCAAGGCGCAGAAGCTGTCCATCGCAAAGCCGATCGGATCGGCGGTCACAAGAGCGGCCGCGCAACCATCGCCGAAGATCAGGAAGGAAAGAATCTCGTCGAGATTGGTGGTTTCCTGAAGGTGCAGGCTGCAGAGCTCCAGATTGAGGACAAGAACTTTGGCCTTTGGTTCGGAGCGCACGATGTGCCGCGCCAGCTTGAGTGCATTGATCGCCGCGTAGCAGCCCATGAAACCGATCATCGTGCGTTCCATCGAGCTCGGAAGGCGACAACGTGAAATGATTTCCAGATCGATGCCCGGCGCGGAAAATCCGGTGCAGCACGTGATCAGGATGTGGGTGAGATGATCGCGGTCGGCTCCAAGATGCAGCTTCTCGACCGCGGCTGCCGCAAGCGCCGGAGCCTGACTTTCAAAGAGCCGCATTCGCGCACCCGTGGTCGGAAAATCTCCACGGCGGTAAAAATCATACGCCGAAGTTGAGGCGGCGTCGAAATCCGCCGCGGGGTTCAGATAGGAATAGCGGTGCTCGATTCCCGCTCTTTCCGCCATACGGCCGAAGAGTATCGAATTGCGTTCATTTCCTTCCAGAAGTGCATGACCAAATTGCAGGAAAGCTTGATGCACATCGAAGGGCGGCACGGCGGTCGCGATCCGATTGATATGCGCTTCAGTCAATCGCGCCTCTTTTCATGCTGGATGAAACGCCCCTGCGGTGTCATCAGGAGATCGTTGCGGCTGGTGCAACGAGAGCGTGGTCCGCCTTGGCCTCCAGCTGCTTCTCAACGAGGCGGCACAGATCGCCATAGGTGAAAGAAATCAACTCCGTTCCGATTTGTGGCAGCTGAACTTTGAATCTGTCTTCGATATCGAAGGCGAGTTCTATGACATCGAGGCTATCGAGGCCGGCGTCCATCAATTTGGTGCCGGCCTCGAGATGGGTTTTCACCTTTTTTCCGATGAGCGTCTGCAATTCTCGTTCGACATTCATGCTTTGGTCTCGCGATCTCATGTCTATTTTAGCCAGAATTGGGGGTTTTTGCGATGAGGACGGAGTTCAGTCCTCCAAAGGCAAAGGACGCGGAGACGGCGGCGTGGCAGCTCAGCTTCGTGGGCTTCAAAGCCAGCGGCAGGTCGCATTCCGGATCGGGGCCGAGAAAACCCAGAACGGGGGGCGCGGTCTGTTTCGTCAACGCCAGAATCGCGATGACGAATTCCATCGCACCCGTTGCGCCAAGCATATGACCATGGGCGGACTTGGTGGCGATGACAACATGCTTTGATGCGCTGGACGGATAAGCAAGTTGGAACGCCGAGGCTTCGGAACGATCGTTCAGACGCGTGCCCGTCCCATGCGCGCTGAACAGAATAGGTGCATCCTCGTCAAGCTGGGCGTCCGCATGGGCGGCTCTGATTGCCGCCGCGGCGCGGTCCGCGTTGGGCTGCGTCAGATGAGCCGCATCCGAGGTCGAGCCGGCGCCGGCGACTTCGGCGTAGATGCGCGCGCCGCGCTTCAATGCGTGCTTTTCGTCTTCTAAGACCAATGTCGCGGCGCCTTCGCCCAAGACCATGCCCTTGCGATCGATGGAGAAGGGCCTGCACATGTCGGGCGCCATCGCTTGCAGCGCCTTCCACCCCTGCAGCGAGCCGAAGGTAAGACTGGCATCGCTCCCGCCCGTGATCACGATCGAAGAGCGGCCCGAACGGATGAAATGCATGGCCTCGCCGATGGCGTGCGCCGATGACGCGCATGCGCTCGAGATTGCAAGGCAGTGGCCGCGGATACCGAAAAGCATCGACAGATGAGAGGCCGCAGCGCTGTTCATGAGACGAGGTATGGTCAAGGGATGGACATTGTTAAGCCGCGATAGGAACAGCCTTGCGTAACCGGCTTCCATTGCCGCATTGCCGCCGCTGGCGCTGCCATAGATGATCGCCGCGTCGGACAGATTTGCCGCATCACCCCAAATCCCGGAATCTTCGAGGGCCTCAAGCGTCGCCGCTGCGGCAAAGTTCGAGAACAGGTCGACATTGAGTTGTTTGTCTTCATAGCGGGCCGCCAGGTTGCGCAACGCATCTGGCACGGCGGGCGCTGCCGCACCGGCAAAGCACAGCTCCCGCTCGCCTTCCGGAGACAGGGAAATGGGGCGAATCGCGCTTTTGCCCGCCACAAGGCTGTCCCAGGTTATGGTTTTGTCCGCGCCCAAACCCGAGACGCACCCCATGCCCGTAACAACCACTTTCCTCACAGTATTCCTAACGTTGAGCTTCGCCGGACGGACCACCTTTGTAGAGTATCAGACACGTCGAAAATATGGCCAAGCGCAGCTCCTAATGATCCGAAGACGGAGGGCAAGCCGGATCCATTCCACCAGCGCGGAAATTTCATTGCTCAGCAATCCGCGGAAAAGCGTTCGATTTTCTCTCGGGCGTGGCCATTCGTTGTGGACCGAGCACTCGCAAGCGATTCGAAATCGGCTTCGTGTCAAACAGGCGGCTTTCCGAATCCACCGCCGCCCGGCGTTTCGATCACGAAAAGATCGCCGGACGCCATTTCTACGCTAGCAGTCGCGCCAAGATGTTCGGTTTCTCCATTCGCGCGCATGACATAATTGTGTCCGACCAAGCCGGCCTCGCCGCCCGCAAGGCCAAAAGGGGCAACGCGCCGGCGATTGGAAAGGATGGCTGCGCTCATCTGATCACGGAAGCGAAGCTTTCGTACCGCGCCGTCGCCGCCGTGGAAGCGGCCCTTTCCGCCCGAGCCGCGACGAACCGCGAATTCCTCGAGCAGAACCGGAAAGCGCGTCTCCAGAACTTCCGGATCGGTCAGGCGCGTATTGGTCATGTGAGTATGGACGGCGTTGGTGCCGTTAAAATCCTTCCCCGCGCCCGAGCCGCCGCAAATGGTCTCGTAATACTGGTGCAGGCCATTGCCGAAGGTGAAATTGTTCATCGTCCCTTGCGCCGCCGCGAGCATGCCCATCGCGCCATAGAGCGCGTCGGTGATTGCCTGGCTGGTCTCGACATTGCCCGCGACAACGGCCGCGGGATAAGCGGGGTTCAGGAACGAGCCTTCCGGGACGATCAGTTCGATCGGCCGCATGCAGCCGTCGTTAAGCGGGATATCGTCCTCCACCAGGGTCCGGAACACATAGAGCACCGCGGCGCGCGAGATCGATAAGGGCGCGTTGAAATTGTCCTTTAGCTGCGTGGACGTGCCGGCGAAATCCACGCGCGCGGTGCGCTGCGCATGGTTCACGAGAATCGCAACCGAGATGACCGCGCCATTGTCCATCTCGACGGCAAAATTTCCATCCGACAGACGGTCGATCACCCGTCGCACGCATTCGGCGGCATTGTCCTGGACGTGGCGCATATAGGCATGCACCATTTCGCGGCCATAGGTTGCGACAAGCTTGCGCAATTCGGCGGCGCCCTTCACGCAGGCCGCGATCTGTGCTTTCAGATCCGCGATATTCTGGTCGGGGTTGCGCGCGGGATAGAGGCCGGAACCCAGCAGAGCGCGGGTTTCGGCTTCGCGGAAGCGTCCCCGATCGACCAGAAGAAAATCGTCGATCAGAACACCTTCGTCTTCGACGCGCCTGCTGAACGGCGGCATGGAGCCCGGCGTCATCCCGCCGATATCGGCCTGGTGGCCACGCGCGGCGATATAGGCGATCAATGCCCCCGCTTCGTCAAAGGCCGGCATGATCACGGTTACGTCGGGCAGATGCGTGCCGCCATGATAGGGCGCATTCAGCACATAGACATCGCCAGCAAGGATGCCGCGGCCATCCTTGGCTTCGCCACGCGAATTGATGATGGTGCGCACGCTGTCGCCCATGGAACCGAGATGAACCGGAATATGCGGCGCATTGGCGATCAGCGCGCCGTCGCGGTCAAAGAGCGCGCAGGAAAAATCCAATCGCTCTTTGATATTCACGGACGATGCCGTGTTCTGCAGCGCAAGTCCCATCTCTTCGGCGACTGCCATGAAGAGCGAGTTGAACACTTCAAGCGTGATGGGGTTCGCTTCCGCGCTGGCTGCCGCGCGTGCGGGACGCGCTGCGACCCGTTCGAGGATCAAATTGCGCCTTACGTCGAGCGAGGCCTGCCAACCGGGCTCTACCACCGTTGTCGCGGTCGACTCCTTGATGATCGCCGGGCCGCGGACGATGGCGGAATGGATAAGCGCATCGCGATCGTATACCGGCGTTTCCTGTTCCTTGCCCGCCATCCGCGCCCGGACGGGCAAGATCGGCGGCACGGATGAAGGAATGCAAATAGGCCCCTGCTGCCCGCGGCTGCTGGAAGCCCCGATCCCCTCCAGCGACAGTGTTTCCACCACGAGTTTTTTGTTTTCTGGAATGAACCCGAAGCGTCGTTTGTGCTGCGCCTCGAACGCCGTGCGCATCTCCGCCTCTGACCCGTACGGCACAGTGAGGGTCGCATCCACGCCCTCATAACGGATCTCCACCGTGGCGGCGGTTTCGATGCGCTCGAGAGGAACGCCCTGGGCGAGAAGCGCGTTGCGCGCATCGGCGGCGAGGACATTGACGCCTTCGCGCATGGCATCCACCGCGATGTCCAAGGGCAGGTTGATCGTCTGCTCACGGATGATTTTCATGTCCGCAAATCCGATCCCATAGGCCGACAACACGCCGGCGAGGGGGTGGATCATCACACGGCCGATGCCGAGACTGTCGGCCACCAGGCAGGCATGCTGGCCCGCTGCGCCGCCGAAGCAGTTCAGCGTGTAGAACGCGACATCATGGCCGCGCTCGATGGAGATCTGCTTGATGGCTTTGGCCATGTTCTCGACCGCGATGGTGAGAAATCCCTCGGCGACCTCCTGCGGCGAAGTCCTTTTGCCGGTCGCGGCCCCAATCTCCGTTGCGAGGCTTGAAAGTTTCTCCGCGACAATGGCGGTATCGAGCGGTTGGTCGCCGCCCGGGCCGAAGATATCCGGGAAAAAGCACGGCTGAAGCTTGCCCAGCATCAGATTGCAATCGGTGACCGTGAGGGGGCCTCCCCGGCGATAGCAGGCAGGTCCCGGGATCGCGCCCGCCGATTGTGGTCCCACCCGCAACCGCATGCCGTCGAAACGGCAAATCGAGCCGCCACCGGCGGCGACGGTGTGGACACTGAGCATCGGCGTGCGCATCCTGACGCCTGCAATCATCGTCTCATGGGTGCGCTCGAAGGCGCCGGCATAGTGCGAGACATCGGTCGACGTGCCGCCCATGTCGAAGCCGATCACCCGTTCGAAACCCGCCTCGCCAGCGGTTTGGGCCATGCCGACCACGCCGCCCGCGGGGCCGGACAGCACAGCATCCTTGCCGCGAAACGCGCCGGCGGCGGCGAGCCCGCCGGTGGATTGCATAAAAAAGAGGGGCACGTTCTCGCCGAGCGCGGCACTGAGTCCCGCCACGTAGCGGTCGAGGACCGGCGAGAGATAGGCGTCCGCTACCGTGCAGTCGCCACGCCCAATGAGCTTGATCAGCGCGCTGACTTCGTGGCTCACGGAAACCTGGCTGAAGCCAATCTCTCGCGCGAGTTCGGCCACACGGTTCTCATGGGCCGTGAAGCGATAGCCATGCATGAGCACGATGGCGACGGACCGGTAGCCTTCCGCATAGGCGGTGGCCAGGCTGGCCTTGGCCGCGGCCGCATCGAGAGGACGCAAAATTTCGCCCTCGGCGGTGAGGCGTTCGTCGATTTCGACGACGCGGCCATACACCGGTTCGGGTAGCACGATGTGGCGTGCAAAAATCTTCGGGCGGTTCTGATAGCCGATTCTCAGGGCATCGGCGTGGCCTTTGGTGATCGCAAGGACGGTGGGTTCGCCGGTTCGCTCCAGCAGCGCATTGGTGGCGACGGTGGTGCCCATTTTCACCGCTGCGATGGGCGCATCTCCATATTGCTCCATGAGCGCGGCCATGCCGGCGGAGGCGGCGTCCGCATAGCGTTCGGGGTTTTCCGACAACAGTTTCAAGGTGACGAGCGCGCCATCGGGACGCCGCCCGATGATGTCGGTGAAGGTTCCGCCGCGGTCGATCCAGAACTCCCAAGCCCTTTCCACCGCTAGCATTTCCCGAAAGATCCCTCGCGCTCAAGCCAACCAACGGTATTTCCGTTGGATTCCGCTAGCAACCGGGATCGGCGCTATCGCCCAGCCAGCTTTTTCTGCACACGCGCATCGAAGCGGGCGACATTGACGACGACCCGTTCATGCGAACCGCCGCCGATCGGTTCCTTCTCGTCGCTCGCCTCAACGCGAAACGAGAGGGTGCGGCCTTCAACCCCCGTCAGTTCTGCGGTCGCGCGGACGCGCATCCCAATGGGCGTGGCGGCGAAGTGACGGACGTCGAGATGGATGCCAAGGCTCTGGTGACCGGGCGGCAAGAGATGCTCGACGGCTGCGAGCGCCGCTGCCTCGATCAGATTGATCATGACCGGAGTGGCCAGCACAGGCACCCGCCCGCTGCCGATGCTGGGCGCGGTATGTTCCACGCCGACCACGAGATCGGAAGAGCCCCTTAGCCCGCTTGGCACATGTGCTAGATCAACCATAACCCCGCCCTTGAAAAAAGTCCGAATCCGCTCTCAGCAAAATCTTATGGCAGAGCCCCTTCTTGTTTGACATGCTCGATTCGGGATGGCGGAGCGGCAAAAGCACATAAGATCGGATCGCCGGCAGCATCGGTTCGCTCCCAAGTGTCTTTTTCCGATAGATCGGCCGAAGGAAATTCTGTGCGGGCGAAGAGATTTCCATGACCGTTGGGAGCAGAAACGCTGCGAATTGGCTGCTCGCCAGCCTTGCTTTGCTGGTGCTTCTGTTCGTCGGCCGGCCGTTTTTGGTCCCGCTCGTTTTTACCGGCCTCATTTCGGCGGTTCTCAATGCGATTGTGGATCTTCTGCTTCGCTTCAAGCTTCCGCGCTGGTTCGCCTGGCTCGCCACAATGGCACTACTGGTCGGCGCGATCTATCTGGTGACGCGCATCGTTGCCGGCCAGGCAGCCGATTTCGCGGTACAGGCGCCCAATTACGTTGCAAATCTGGAGCGGGTTATAACCCAGTTGCTGGCTCCGCTGCGCCTTGGCATCGCCATCCAGGACATGTTCAGCCGATCGGACATCGCGGGCATCTTGACCAACGTTGCGACCACGCTCGGCGCCTCGGCCTTGGGGATCATTCAGGTTCTGATCTATGTCGGCTTTCTCTTGACCGAGCAGGATGCTTTATCGGCCAAGGTCGCAAGGCTGCTGGCCACCGGCAATGGTCATGAGGAGACAAGAGGGGTGCTTCGTACAATTATACGTCAGGTGCAGTCCTATCTGGGCCTGTGCACAATTCTGAGCGCCGTCATGGCCGCAACATCCTACACATTGCTCGTGGCGTTGGACGTCCAATATGCCGCGTTCTGGTCGCTGCTGATCTTCATCCTGACCTACATTCCGACCATCGGCGCCGCAGCCGTCGTGATTCCGGCGCTAATGGCTCTGGTCCAGTTCGGGACGCTTGCAACGCCCCTCATCATCATTGTGGTGCTCGGTGCGATTCATTTCGTTCTGATGAACATTATCGCGCCGCTCATACTCGGACAGTCGCTGAATCTGAGCCCGTTCGCCATCATATTGGCTCTGACGTTCTGGGGTCTGGTTTGGGGTATTGCCGGGCTCTTTCTCGCCGTGCCCCTGACC
>DASQIQ010000025.1:0-5141 GCA_035631495.1 Micropepsaceae bacterium | reverse complement strand
GATTGTGGCCAGCACGGTCAAGCAGGCCGTCGATGCGAGCGTCTCGCTCAAGATCAACACTATCAGCGTGAAAACTCCTATGCCATTCGAGGGCCGCGATATCGATGCCGCCGGAGATTTGCGCGGAATCAGATGGGTATTGGGCAATGAGCGCACGGATTTTTCCCTGACCGGCGCTTTGGTCAAGATCCAATCGAACGCCGCGACAGTTCCAGGATTTTCTACCGGAGAATCCAGTGCCGATCTGGCGCTTGAGAAGCTTCAGGGAAGCTATCGGAATGCGCAATTGGATTTATCGCTTTCAACGGCCAATCTCAGGTTCAAGTCCTCAACTGTAAAGGCCGCGGGGTTTTCCGCCGGAGAATCCGACGCCGATCTGGCGCTGGAGAGTCTTCAAGCAGGCTATCGGAATGCGCAGCTTGCTTTTTCGCTTCCGGGGGCCAGTCTCCGCTTCAAGTCGGCGGCCACAACAGCCGCAAGATTTTCGACCGCGCAAGCCGATTCCAACCTCGCTCTGAGAGATATCAAGGGGAGCTATGCCAGCGGGAAACTCCGGATGGCAGCGCGCAGCGATCTGACCACCGAGTTGGCGAATCTGCGCGCCGACCAGGGATCGGCCGGAAAAGCTTCGCTCCATGTGTCCCTGGAACGCGCCGATCTGGAATTGTCCGATCATTCCTGGGCTCTCAGAGGCGCGGCACAGTTAAGCCTTGCGGGAACCAACGCCCGCTACAGGCTCCAGAACGGCGAGATGGCATTTCCCGCCATCGCGACAGCGTTCGCCGCCACGGGAAGCGTCACGGATGCCGCCGCCGACGGCAGGCTCGAAGGCTCGCTGACCGCGCATGCCAATGTGCCGCGGCGCGTCGCGCTCGAGCTTGTAAACGTTATTCCCGCCGCGGGTACGGACCCGCCGATTCCGGCGTTGCTTGCGGACTCGCTACGCGATGTGAATTTGCGCTTTGCGAAATTGATCGTCACCCATGCCGGCGCGGATATGTCCGTTGCCATTCCCACACCCGCCTCGCTCGACGGAGCGGATGGCGTAAGGCTCGCGCTTTCTTCGCAGAAGGAGCGCCCGTTGTTGCACATGTCGGGACCGCTGACCGACGGCGCTTTTGGATTGGACGTCAGCGGCGGCGCCCTTCCGGAGCTGAAGCTCTCCATACCTGTCTATCGTATGCGCCGGGAAACCGGCGGCATGATATTGACCGCAACCACGCAATTCGACGCGAAGCTGAATCTACCCGCCTTCAAGAATATTCACGTGTCGGGCGGCGGCGAAGTGGATCGGCGCAACGGCCGCCTCACTTTCTCATCGATGCGCTGCACCGGCATCGACATCGGCGCGGCCGTTGGCCGTGACAGCACATTGGCGAGCGGAGTCAAGGGCGAGCTGTGCGCCGAGGCGATGCGTCCCGTATTGGTCGCCGATAATGCCGGCTGGCGCGTCGTGGGGACCTGGACCGGCGTCTCGGCTGTGCTTCCATTGGCGCAGAGCGCCATCGCAGGCGCAGCGGGGCGCGCCGAGTTCGCGGGCGATGCCACCGGACCACGCAGCGGCCATGTCGCGGTAGATCGGGCGCTGCTCTCCGATTCTCAGCCACAGCCGCGCTTCCTGCCGATCGCCGTAAGCGGCAATATGGATTTGGCCGGCACGGAGTGGCGGGGCGTCCTCTCGCTCACCACGCATAATCGCCGTTTTGCGATGGCCTCGTTGCGTCATGAGATGCAAACCGGTGCGGGCGCGGCGAGCATCGAAGCGAAGGATTTGTCCTTCGAGCCGGGGATGTTTCAGCCCACCGACATTTCTCCGCTGCTGGCATCATTGGGCACCCGCGTTGCGGGAAAGACGGGTTTCACCGCAGCTGTGACCTGGAACGACAAGGGCATGGAGAGCAGCGGCCGGCTCCAGCTGATGTCGGTCAATCTGCAAACCCGCGCCGGAGCCGTGCGCGGCGTGAACGGCGAGCTTGCATTGCGTTCGCTCATGCCCGTTGCGCTTGCGCCCAGCCAGACCATTTCGATCGATCGCCTCGATTGGCCGGTGCCCGTCGAGCAGGTGAAGGTGCAATTCTCGCTAAAGCCCACCGAGATCCAGTTGGAGACGCTGACGGCCAACGCCGCCTCCGGACGCATCAGCCTTGACCCGCAGACCTTCTCCTTCGCCCCCGGCTCGACGACGGGCGGGACGCTGCATCTGCAGAATGTGGACCTCGCGCCGCTTCTTGTTGCGGCAGGACTCGGCGAGCGGGTGAAAGTTGCGGCTCGCATTGGAGGCGTGGTTCCGTTCACCTACGGACCACAGGGTCTGCGTTTTGCCAATGGCCATGTGGCTGCCGAGGCGCCCGGACGTCTGTCGATCCAGCGTCAGGCGCTGATTGCAGCAGTGGGCGTCGGCGAAGGCGCACAGCCTGCGCCAAACGCCGTACAGGACTTCGCCTATCAGGCTCTGGAGAATCTCTCGTTCGATCAGCTCAACGGTGACGTCAACAGTCTGCCGATGGGGCGGCTAGGCCTTCTTTTGCACATAAAGGGCCGGCACGATCCCGCGCAGGTGACCGAAACGCGCATCGGTGTTCTGGAGCTTTTGCGGGGACGCGCCTTTGACAAGCCATTGCCGCTGCCCAAGGACACACCTATAGACCTGACCCTGGACACGTCGTTGAATTTGGACGAGCTTCTTGCTTCCTATTTCGGCTCCGGCGGCGGTGCCATGGCGCCTCCTCGATGAGGTGCAAAGGATCGATCGTGCAAACCATTTCGATGACGAACACCGCATTTCAGGCAAAACGAATGATGGTTATCGCTGGAGGGCCGTTCGCGCTTTGCGCAGGCCTCTCTGTGGCAGGCTGCACCCCGACAGTCCGCGTGGAAGTCGCGCCGATCAATATTTATGCCCGGCTTGATGCGGATGTGCGCGTGCGTCTGGATCAGGAGGTCCAGACACTGATCCAGCAAAACCCAAATCTGTTCTGATAGCTCTGCGGAGTAAGGCCCATGTTCATTTCGCGACGTCCTGGATCGACCCTGGTTTCGGCCCTCGCGGGCTGGCTGTTCCTGATCGCGGGCGCTGCCATTCTGCTGCCGGCAACGACCACTCCCGTCTTAGCGCAGTCGGATGCCGCCAAAGCGCTCGTCGACGGCGCCAAGGCGCGCGGAGCGGTGGGGGAACAGGGGGATGGATTCCTGGGCTTCGTCATGGCGGCTGCCGATCCAGCGCTGGCGGCCGCGGTCGCCGAGATCAATGCGGGGCGGGCGCAGGTCTACCGCGAAACCGCAGCGCGCACGGGGGTGACGGCGGACGCAGCCGGGCAAGCCACCGCGCAACAGCTTTTCGCGAGGCTTCCCGCCGGTCAATATTTCAAGCCGCTGACCGGCAACTGGGTGCGCAAGTAACGCTCAAAAATCTGCTTTGTCCGCTTGCGGAATCGGCACCACGTCATAGCCGAAAAACGCAACATTGTTCTCGGCGCAATATTCCTCGAGCATGGCGCGGTCTTCGGTGCGGCGCCAACGTTGAATCGCGGTCCAGGGCATGTTGTAGGCGCCGGGATCCTCGATGCTCATCGTGACCTGCAAGGTCTTACCGCCATCGATCAGCTTAAAGCGCTCCACCACGTGGAGCTGGTCGGTGTGAGGCGTACGATAATTGTCGACGAAGGTCCTATCGTTCATGCCGATCGTATCGATGACCAACTCGTCGCCGTCGTAATGACCGACCGATTCGCCGTACCAGGTGGGTGTCAGCTTCGCCGAATGCGGCACATTGAGATAGACGTGGCGGATCTGCGTGTTCAGCTCGTTCACGATCAGGACCTCTTTCGGGGTCTGGATGAAATAGATCGGCTGCCCGCGGGTATAGATATTCAGCGCCGGAACGCCGGCGGGCCAGCATCTCTCGCGGGCGATATAGGGCACCTTGCCGGCCAGGACGTCGTCATTGGACTTTTTCATCTTCTCGACGACCCAGGGCTTCAGGATCGGATTGGTGAGATCGGCGATTCTGTAGGTCGGCTGTCTTCCGTTACCGTTCGGCACATAGGGGTGGGCGGGGTCGGACATGACGGGTCCGGGTCCGCTGGCCGGCGGAATGAAATCATCCATGGTCGGCCGGTTCGTCGTCCAGGCGGTGGCGGGCGTCGGCGCGAAATTGGGAATGGCGGCGCCGGTCTTCGTAGCCTCGGCGGCAAGCGCGGTACCGGCGCAAAGCGCGGCCGCAAAGACGCAGAGTTTCGCAGAAATCCGTGAGCGCATACGCCGTTCCTCCCCTGATTCATTCTCCGACACGAACATTCCGGGTCCGCGCCGTGCTTAACGCGATAGCACAGGCTAGCATCTTTCACGGCTGCCCTAAAACGCCCGTGGAGCCCTGAAAACACTATGTTTTCTCTCGCCACACACCTGGCGAAGCATGCGATGTGGACAGTGATATCCCGCCTGACGCGCGCCGAGATGGAACCAATCGGCGATTTGCGTGTTTTGCAGGATTGTCCCCACCGCGTTGCAAACACGACGCGTGGAGCAGCGAAAACCACATTTCATGAGGGTGGCCATGTTGAACCGACTTTATCCTGGTGATCCCTGTCCCGAATGCACCTACCCCCTCGAGAGGCATGGACGGTCAATTTTGACGTTGTTCTTGCGCGAGCCCCATCTGAAATGTCCTCGTTGCAAACTGGTCCTTGCCAGGTTTTCTTCGCATTCGCGCTCAATCCCGCCGACCCGTACGCACCCGCCGCACGAGGAACATCGCGAACCGCTCCTAAATCACTGAAAGGCGTAGACCCAATCGACCTGCTCAACAGCGGTTGAGATTACAGGCGTCCGCAGCGGAAGCGGGCCGCTTGCGGATTGTACGCCGCTCTGCGATTTCTCGGCTCGATGACCGAGATTCCCGTTCCTTCGGCCTTGCCCAGCTCTGGTTCCCGAGAGCGGGCGGACATCAAGCGCCTGATGGTGTTTTTTGCTGCCGTCTATCTCACCGAGGGCATCGCACAGACCGACGGGCTGATCGCCCAGCCGGTCAACTATTATCTCAAGCAGGTCTATCAATGGACCCCGGTTCAGATCGCGGCGTTTCTCACCGTTCTCAATCTGCGTTGGTTCATTAAGCCGCTCTATGGGCTCATCTCCGATTT